>CALHBU010000448.1 GCA_937930655.1 uncultured Acidimicrobiales bacterium
CCCGAGCGGTCGCCCTATGGCTTCGCTGGCGAGGCTCGGACTGGCTGGTCCTTGGCACCGCGAAACTGTCTCGTTAGGGAACCCAGATCGTCACGCCGACTCCGACAATCACCGGGCCATCATCTGTGTTCTCGACCAGCAAGGTGACCGTCCGCCAGTCGCTCGTCTGATCAAGCGCTACGACGGTTACCGACCGGACTCCCGGGAACTGTTCGCTGATGACCTGCTGATCGAGTCCGTAGGGGGATGGACGTCCGTCTATCTGATACTGGATGTTGACGTCGGCTATGTCAGGAAGATCCAGGAACGACAGAACCGACAGGGTGACCGTGGCCGGACCAACATCGACCGGCGACGACCACTCACGGGAGGATTCCCAGAACGAGGCGGTCGCCAATTCCGCCGCCGGCACCGTTTGCTGGCCACGCCACCAGCCGAACGGGATGTCCTGCTCCGGGGCCCAGGGCAACCCGGCAAGTGCCTCGGCATCCCCCGATGTGCCAGCTTCAGCCAGACGACGGCCCAGATCAATCAGCTCGGTCTCATCGACATCCCGCTTGGCCAGAACCGATGCTTCGATGAGAAAGCGGCTGTCGACCCACCCCACCACAGCGTCGTCGCCCACCGTCGCCTCGATGAACCACCACGCCTCGCCGTCAACCAGTTCCGGTACTCGACCCTGTCGGCGGACACCCGTCGTGCCAGGCGGAAGGGTGCCAACCACCGCGCCCTCGAGGCCGGCAACGTCCCTCACATCCAGTCCGGCAGCCTCGGTGGCGAGGTCGAAAACCACGTACTCCAGAGTGTCCACATCAACAATGAAGGACATTGGCACTGCGGTGACGGCCAGCAGCTGACCATCCTCACCTACATCGACAACCACCAACCAGGCCCATGCTGCACCGCTGACATCGAGCCCGGCGGTGAAGGCAGCGATCTGGTCCACCGATGCCGAGGTCGTGGTCCCGGATAGAAGCGAGCCATCGCTGGCCGAGAGCAGACTGATGCCCAGGGAGCCGGTGGCCGACCGAGCGTCGCCGACGATGGCCAACGGCGACGTGGTCACCGTTGTCCCCGGTATCGGACTGGCGATCGAGACCGGCGACGAGGTCATACCAACGACCTGGAATCCGGGCTGTCCTTTGACCACCTCGGCCTCCTCCAGCTCAAGGTCGCCCAGGATCTGTCCGTCGATGCCCAGCACCCGGGTCGAAAGACCGTCGATCTCCAAACCGCCGTGATCGACCCCGATCAGCTCGAGGAACGCACCCGATGCCTCCTCGACCGTGGCCCGCCGAGGCCCGGCAAAGGCGGCACCTTCGTACTCCCGAGGAGCAACGGTGGTGGTCGGAGCCTCGACCACTGGCTCCTCCGGTACCGCTACCTCCGAGCGGTCGTCGTCCTCGATCTCGGGGACAGTGACCATGGTGGTGGTCACGATGGGGACGCCATCATCGATGGCTTCGATCTTGGTTTGCGGAGGTCTGGTGGCCCACCAACCGAGGCCGACCAGCATCAGAAGAACGGCGGCCGCGACAGCTGCGATACTCCGCCTCGAACGGGGCTCCCCAGAACCGGGCGTCTGAACAAGACCTTCAGTGGCGACTCGCTGGCGCAGTCTGACGTACGAACCGTCGGCCGGTTCGACGCCGGACGCCCGATTCTTGAGAGCCGTTGCCAGCTGCTGCTCGAGTTCGGTGTGTTGGTCGAGGCTCACTGGTCTCCCTCCTCCAGCAGTTTGGCCAACTTGGCCAAACCTCGATGGGTGTGCGACTTCACAGACCCCTTGGCAATACCCAGCGTGTCAGCCACCTGCGCCTCGCTCAGATCGAGGTAGTAGCGGAGCACCAGTACCGCAGCCTGCCGCTCCGGCAACGTTCTGACCGCAGTGAGGATTCTGTCCTGTTCGGTGGACTGAACCCCACCAGCCTCGGCCGCCGCCACCAGGCCGGGGGGTTCAGGCTTATGGGCTCGTCGGACCCGCCGTTTCCGGAGAGCAGAACGAGCACCGTTCAACACCGCTGCTCGCAGATAGGCCGCTTCCTTCCCCGGTTCCATCCGGTAGGAACCGCTCAGCAGTTTGACGAATGCATCCTGGGTGACTTCTTCGGCCGACTCCCGGTCGTCGACGTAGATCGACGCCAGCTTCACCAGATCCCGGTAGTGAGCGGCATAGAGCTCGCCCAACTGGTCGGCCACAACCAGATCCACAGTGGCCGGAGTCGACTGCGAACGAACGGCGCGGAGGCGGCGTCGCCTGGTCGGGCCGACACTCATCTGTTCTCCCTCCAAGGCTGCCGCTCGCACACCCTTCAGGACGCCCGACCGCAACAAAAGGTTTACCCCGTCAGGTCGATTTCTTGGATGCAAGCAACTGGGCAATCACTTTGCCATCAGCTTTGCCCTGTGTGGCTTTCATGATCTGACCGGTGAACATGCCCTGCAATTTGTTCTCACCGTCACAGAACCTCTGCCATTCGTCGGGGTGATCGGCAATGATGCCGTCGAGCAGAACGTCCAGCTCCGAGGTGTCCATTGCTTCGAAGCCATGCTCGGCTGCCAGGTCGGCAGGGGCTCGACCAGACTCGACCATCTCACCCAGAACCTGTTTGGCCTGGGTTGACGTGAGGTCACCGTTCGACTCCATGGTCACCAGTGCGGCGAAATGCTCGGCGTTGAGCTCCTCGGCCCCATCAACGGCCAGGTTATTGACAATGTGCACCAAGGCCTTGTCGATCGGAGCGCCGGCGGACACCGCAACAAGAGCCAGCGAGTCCAGATTGCGCTGCACCGCCATGGCCACGTTCTCCGGGTCGCCACCGGCATCGAGTAGCGCCTGACGTCGTTCTCTGGGGAGCGCGGGGAGCGCAGCTCGGATCTCGTCGATCCACTGTGGCGATGGATCAACGGGAACAAGATCGGGGTCGGCGAAGTAGCGATAGTCCTCGGCCTGTTCCTTTGATCGCCCGGCCCGGGTTCGGCCGCCCTCTTCGTCCCAATGCCTGGTCTCCTGGACCGGTTTGTCGCCAGCCAGGTAGAGGTCGACGTGGCGCTGGGCTTCGTATTGGATGGCCCGGCCCAGTGAACGGAGCGAGTTGACGTTCTTGATCTCGCATCGGGTCCGAAGCTCATCCGAGCCCGCAGGACGAACCGAAACATTGGCATCGACCCGCATCGAGCCTTCTTCGAACTTGCCATCGCTGGCGCCCACGGCAATCACGATGGCTTGAAGTTCGGCGGCGTACGCCTTGGCTTCTTCTGGGCCCCGGATGTCGGGATGAGAGACGATCTCCAACAGCGGAACGCCGGCTCGGTTGTAGTCGACGAGGGAGTAGCCGGCATCGTGGATACGGCCAGAGTCTCCAACGTGAGTGGACTTGCCGGTGTCCTCCTCCATATGCGCTCGCTCCACCCCGACCACGTGGCCGGAAGGAAGCTGGATCGACCCGTTGATATTGAGTGGACGGTCGTACTGCGAGATCTGGTAGTCCTTCGGCATGTCCGGGTAGAAGTAGTTCTTCCTGGCAAAGATGCAGCGCTGGACCGTGCAGTTCAGGGCAAGGCCGACCCGAATCGAGAGTTCGACGGCCTTACCGTTGACCACCGGGAGCGTGCCCGGCAGGCCCAGACAGACCGGGTGGATATTAGTGTTCGGCTCGCCGCCGAACTGATTGGTGGCCGGCGAGAACATCTTGGTCTCGGTTGCTAGCTCAGCGTGTACGTCGAGCCCGATGACCATCTCCCACCCGTCGGGCAAACCCTGCGGCTCACGCTCGACACTGCTTTCGGTGGTCCAGGCCGAAAGCATCGTGGACGAGACGGGCGTTTCGTTTTCCAGCGTGTCGTTCTGCTGATTCATGACGCACCTCCGGCGGCGACGGCTGCTCGTTCGATCTCGGCCGCCACCTGATACATGACCGCTTCGCCGAGCATGGGGGCCAACACCTGAACACCCACCGGCATGTTGTCGGCCCCGGTACCGAAAGGCACCGACAGAGCGGGGTGACCGGCCAGGTTGGATGGAATGGTTGCGACGTCGTTGAGATACATAGTGAGCGGATCGGCCTTGGCCCCGAAGGGGAAAGCCACACACGGCGACGTTGGCGAAAGTAGGACATCGAAGTCCTGGTAGGCCCTCTCGAAGTCGTTGATGATCAGTGTCCGCACTCGCTGGGCCTTGCCGTAGAACGCGTCGTGGTAGCCGGCCGACAGGCCATAGGTTCCAAGCATGATCCGTCGCTTCACTTCAGCACCGAAGCCCGCGGTGCGGGATGCGCTCATCATCAGGCCGGTATTGGCCTTGCCTTGCTCGCGATGGCCGTAGCGGACACCGTCGTACCGGGCGAGATTCGACGATGCCTCGGCGGGAGCGATGAGGTAATAGGCCGACAATCCGTAGATGGCTGAGGGGATCGACACTTCGTCCACTTTTGCCCCGGCGCCGGCCAGTGCGTCTGCTGCGGCCCGGGTCTGGGCCAGAACCTCGGGCTCGAACCCATCGATACTGCCCATGAGCTCGCTGATGACCCCAACCCTGAGACCATCGACACCTTCGCTCAGTCGTTCCGAAACCGAGAGCACGCCGGCATCGGTCAACGCCTGGTGAGGAATCGAGGTTGAGTCCTGAGGGTCATGGCCCGCGATGACTTCGAACAGTGCTGCTGAGTCGGCCACATCGTGGGTGAACGGCCCAATCTGATCAAGCGAGCTGGCAAAGGCAATCAGCCCGTAGCGGCTCACGGCTCCGTAGCTCGGCTTCATACCAACCACGCCGCACAGGGCTGCCGGCTGGCGGATGGAGCCACCGGTATCGGAGCCGAGCGACAGCGGGGCGAATCCAGCGGCCACTGCTGCCGCTGAGCCACCGGAGGAGCCGCCGGGGACCCGACTGGTGTCGAGCGGGTTGAGCGTTGGACCGAACGCTGAGTTCTCGGTGGAGGAGCCCATAGCAAACTCGTCGAGATTGGTCTTTCCGACCATCACTGCGCCGGCGGCCTCCAGCTTCTGGACGACGGTGGCGTCATAGGGCGGGATCCACCCTTCAAGAATCCGGGACGAGCAGGTGGTGGCCACGCCCTCGGTACACATGTTGTCCTTGAGGGCCACCGGCACCCCGGCCAATGGTCCGACGTCCTCGCCCGCCGCCAGCCGCTGGTCGATTGATTCAGCGGCGGCCCTGGCCTGGTCGGCGGTGACCAGATTGAAGGCGTGGATCTCGTCTTCTCGTTCTGCGATACGGGCCAGATGGCCGTCGAGCGCGGCGACGGCCGACGAGCGACCAGCCGCGATATCGGCGGCCAATGTGAGCCCGGTGATGGGTGCGTCGGTCATCAGAGTTCCTCGCCCAGTGCGGGAGGAACCATGAACTGCTGATCCTCAGCCTCCGGGGCGGTGGCCAGCACCGCCTGTCGCATGCGCTCTTTGTCTTCGACCGAGACCGCTGCCGCATCGTCGACTCGAAAGACGTTGGTGAGCGGGTACGGGTGGTTGGTGGGTGGAACATCGGCGACGTCAAGAGCCTCGACGTCTTTGGCATGTTCCAGCACGGCGGCCAACTGACCGGTGAAGGTCGTGAGTTCGTCGTCGGTGAGCTCGAGCATGGCCAGGGCTGCAACCTTGGCTACCTCGTCTCGGGTGAGTCCGTGTTCGGTGGGGTCACTCATCAAGTCCCAACCTATCGAGTGCCTGTGAGCGCCCAATCGATCAGTTCCATCGGATGAATCGTTGGCACGCCGGCACCGGCCAGGTGCATCGAGCATCCCGGATTGGCAGATGCGACCAGATCGGGTGTCGCTCGATCGATGGAAGCAACCTTCCGATCCCGGATCTGGCCCGCCAACTCCGGCTCGAGGACCGAGTAGGCGCCCCCGGCCCCGCAGCACAGGCCTTCGTCGTCGAGCTCAACCAGTTCCCGTACATAGGGGGCCAGCACCACCCGAGTGGCCAGATGCACTCGTTGCACGTGACGAAGGTGGCACGGGTCCTGCACGGCAACCCGGAGATCAAGCGGCTCGACGGTCGGGAGGTCAGCCATGTTGTCGGCCAGCCATTCCTGAATATCGAAGACCCGGGCCGAGAACGCTCTGGCTTCGTCGGTGCCGAGCAGGTGGCCGTAGTCCTTCATGGCCGCGCCACAACCGGCCGAATCGACCAGAATCGGCGTGTCCGGAGCCAACGAGCGCATCATGTGTTCGGCCAACGATCGGGTTTCGCCCGCCAGCCCGGCGTGAGCTTGCAGCGCCCCACAACACGGTGCCAGATCACCGGTGGGGGTCACGCCGAAACCGGCGGCCTCAATGACTCGCTGGCCTGCCTGATGAACGTCGCGCTGAAAGGCGTCCATGACGCAGCCGGTGAAAAGGTAGACATCGTCGCCGGAGGCCACAAGAGGTTCCTGGCGGAACGGTAGATCGTCGGGAAGGCCGAGCCGCTTGGGGACCAGACCGGTTTTCTGGATGATGGAAAGAGCCTTGGTACCGGCCTGGAGGGCGGCCGGATGTTTCAGTGGTTTGAGCGCCAGTCGCTGCCATCCGGGGGCCATCTTCTTCTGGTCAGCCAGTGTCTCTCTGGTTTGCTCCATCAGATGGCCGTACGGAACACCGGAGGGACAGGCCGGCTCACAACCGCGACACTGGACGCAGGATTCGAACGAGCGAAGCACCTCGGCGGTGAGCGGCGCGCCTTCGTCCTGCACCTCACGCATGAGTTTGATCCGGCCTCGGGGCGACATCGACTCGTCGCCGGTAACCCGGAAGGTCGGGCAGTGGGGAAGACACAACCCGCACTGCACGCACGAGTTGAGATCGTCGGCATCAAGCCCGAGCGTCATCGGTTGACTCCTGGTTTGCGGCCGGGGTTGAGGCGGCCGGTTGGATCGAACTGCATCTTCATTCGGTCGTGCACCGCTTGGACCTCGGGTGAGAGCGTTCTGGCTGGTTGGGGCTTTGCCGCCCACACCGTGCCAACACCAACCAGCGCGTTGAAGGCTCCGGTGTCGTGAGTGGCAATCTTCTTCAGCTCGGCTGGCGGCAGCGACCAGCGATGCCCGGTGGGGAGAGATGGTGGCCCGACTTCGACGAACGAACCGGTCGCCGCCAACTCCCCCGCCTGCTGATCCACATCAACGGCGTGTCCTTCCAACAGAACCAGTGTGTTGGTGCCGTCGTACACCACTGCGCTGGGGGCCATCACCGCTTGATACGACGCGAACGGGTCAGCATCAGACGCCAGGTACCACTGACTTACCGTGGGGATCGGGTTCGTGCGGACAATGACTTCGGCCAGGCACCCGAGAGTCCCGAGCGATCCAACCATGAGTCGAGGAAGGTCGAAGCCGGTGACGTTCTTGACCGTTGGGCCACCACCGTTGACGATCCGCCCCTCCGACGAGACGTAGCGAACCTGCAGCAGCGCCGATCGAACGGTTCCCCTCCCCAGCACCGTGACATCGTTCTCGCCAACGGCGAGCGCACCGCCCACCGTGCCGCCTCGTTCCGGTAGGCCGGTTCGCTGGCCCTTGGCCGCCAATTCAGCATGCAACTCCGCCACTGGCGTACCGGCCCGCACCGTGACGATCATTTCTTCCGGCACGTAGTCGACGATGCCGCTTGGGGCTTGGATCACTCGAGCCGCAGAGTCGAGCTCGCCACCGGCCGACCATCGGGTTCGGCCTCCCGCAACGGCGACCCCATCGGTTTCTCCTACCAGCTCGGCAAACTCACGCAGCACCGGGTCGGTCGAATGGAGCGTGGCTGAGCTGCTATCCCCAGACCCACTATCCCCAGACATCGCGCGGCACCGCCCTGAGTTGCTGGATGTCGGCACAGCTGTGACCCATTGGCATGACTTTGCCCGGGTTGGCTCGACAGACCGGATCGAAGGCCTGACGGACCCGGTTCTGATGATCGAGGTCATCGTCGGTGAACATTCGACTCATGAACTTCTGCTTTTCGACACCAATGCCATGTTCGCCCGACAGCACACCGCCGGCGTCGAGGGAGGCGGTGATGATCTCGGCGCCAGCCTGATGCACTCGGTCGAGTACACCGGGATCTCGACCGTCGAAGATGATAAGCGGATGCAGGTTGCCGTCACCGGCATGAAAGACGTTCATTATGAGAAGGTCGTTGCGGTCAGCAATGGCGTAGACCTCCTCCAGAACATCAGCCAGGGCCGAGCGCGGGACCACGGTGTCGTGCAGGTAGTAATCGGGGGCGATCTGGGCAATGGCCCCGAAGGCTGTCTTGCGGCCCTTCCACAGCAACGCCCGCTCGGTGTCGTCGGCGGCCAGACGGACATCGGTGGCGTTGTTCGCCAACCCAATGGCTCGGATCTGATCGGCGTCGATGTCGACCCCGCTCTCCAGGCCATCAACTTCGGCCAGTAGCACCGCGGCGGCATCGGTCGGATAGCCCGCGTGCACATAGTTCTCGACGGCTTCGGTGATACGAGCGTCCATGACCTCCATGGCGGCCGGCACAACACCAGCCGCGATCACGCCGCTCACCGTGTTGGCCGCATCTCGAACCGACGAGAACGAAAGCAGAAGGGTGCGCACCCCGGGACGATTCCGGGTGAGCTTGACCGCCACCTTGGTAGTAACGCCCAGCGTGCCCTCGCTACCGACAAACACACCCCGCAGATCGAGACCAAGGGGCTCCGGGTCGAGTCCTCCCAGTTGAAGAACGTCACCGGCCGGGCTAACGACCTCGAGGGCCATGATGTGAGCATTGGTCACGCCATAGGCCAGGCAGTGGGGACCACCCGAGTTGTTGGCGACGTTGCCGCCGATAGTGCAGACCTGCTGGCTCGAGGGGTCGGGAGCGAAGTGGTACCCGTGGGGTTTGAGATGATTGGTGAGGTCGAGGTTGATGACCCCCGGCTCGACCCAGGCAATGCCGTTGTCCTCGTCGATCTCCAGAACCCGGTTCATCTTGGTGACCGCAATGACAACCGGCGCATCGCCAAGCGGAATCGCTCCCCCGGCCAGTCCGGTACCGGCACCCCGGGGCACAACGGCCCGGTCGTGCCGCTCGGCGATCTTCATGATGGCCACCACTTCGTCGGTGGTCTCGGGATAACAGACCGGCCCGGCGTTTCCGCCATCGAAAACCGAAGCGTCGTGGCTCATCAACGCCCGCTGGGCGCTGTCGTTCCTGACCCGGTCCTCGGTGAGGGCGGCCTGAAGATCAAGCACCAGCTGGTCGGTCTCGGCTGGCTCGAACTTCCGACCGGGGAGCCGACGGAACGAGTCGTAGGCGGCCGACCCAGCAGAGGCCGCGGACTTCAGGAACGATGCCATCTCAGGCCTCGGCCTTCAGCCCGGCCGACTCGATGCCGGCCATCACCGCCGCTTCATCGTTGTCGGAGGTGTCCCCGCTGGCACCGACCGCGCCGATTCGGGTGCCATCGTCGTCGCACACAATGACACCACCGGCCACCGGCACAACCGGGCCGCCAATGGCTCCGATAACTCCAGCCATGAAGTGAGGCCGGTCCAGGGCCGCCCCTTCGAGATTCCGGGAGTTCATCCCGACCGCCAACGACCCGAAGGCCTTGGCATAGGCCACATCGTTGCGGCCGAAGGGAACTCCGTCCTGGCGAACCATGGCCACCATTCGACCGCCGGCATCGAGCACCACGATGCAGAGTTGGTTCATGCCGGCATCGGCTGCTTTGGAAAGTGCCCCATTGATGATGGTCTGGGCTTGCTCGAGGTTGATGGAACTCATGCTTCGGCTCTTTTCTGACCGTCTCGCTTCAACTCGAGGCGACGGGCGTGGAGGATTGGTTCGGTATAGCCCGAGGGCTGCTCGACCCCGGATGTCACAAGATCGCACGCTGCTTTGAACGCCGGGCCGTCAAACCGTGGCGCCATCGGCACATACGCATCATCGTCAGCGTTCTGGGCGTCGACTTTGACCGCCATCTTCTGCATGGTGTCCAACACTTGCTGGCGGTCGACGATGTCGTGATGGAGCCAGTTGGCCATGTGTTGGCTGGAGATCCGGCACGTCGCCCGGTCTTCCATCAGACCAATGTCGTTGAGGTCGGGCACGGTCGAGCAACCGACGCCCTGGTCGACCCAGCGAACGACGTAGCCCAGAATGCCCTGGGCGTTGTTGTCGAGCTCGGCCTGGATCTCATCGTCGGACCACGAAGGATCAGCGGCCACCGGGATAGCCAGAATGTCGTCGAGCGAGGCCCGGGCTCGATGCATCAGCTCGTCCTGACGGGCCAGCACATCGACCTGGTGATAGTGGGTGGCGTGCAGAGTTGCCGCCGTCGGCGACGGCACCCAGGCGCAGTTGGCACCGGCCATCGGGTGACCGATCTTCTGCTCCAGCATGTCGGCCATTCGTTCCGGCGCGGCCCACATTCCTTTGCCGATCTGGGCTACGCCCCGCAAGCCACAGGCCAGACCGACATCGACATTCCAATCCTCGTAGGCGGCAATCCACGGCTGTGCCTTCATTTGCGTCTTGGGAATCATGGGGCCGGCTTCCATCGAGGTGTGAAGCTCGTCGCCGGTTCGGTCCAAGAAGCCGGTGTTGATGAAGGCCACCCGAGACTTGGCGGCCCGAATGCACTCGGCCAGGTTCACCGTGGTCCGCCGCTCCTCATCCATGATTCCGAGCTTGACAGTGTTGGCGGGTAGTCCAAGGGTCTCCTCAACCAGGGTGAAGATCTGGTCGGCGAAGGCAACCTCGTCTGGTCCATGCATCTTGGGTTTCACCACGTAGACCGAGCCGTGGCGGCTGTTGCCCTCGGCACCACGAGCCAGATCGTGGGTGGCGCAGAGGACGGTGAGCATGGCATCGACCAGGCCCTCGAAGGCCTCGTTGCCGTTGCGGTCTTTGATGGCCGGCGTGGTCATAAGGTGACCAACGTTGCGGACCAGCAGAAGTGACCGACCGGGCACGGTCACGGTGCCACCATCAGCCGTTGCGAACGACCGGTCCTGTTCCAACACCCTGGTGAATGTCGTGCCGTCCTTGGTCACTTCTTCGGTGAGGTCACCCCGCATCAGTCCCAGCCAGTTGTGGTAGGCCAGCGCCTTGTCTTCGGCATCGACGGCGGCGACGGAGTCTTCACAATCGACAATGGCCGTAACCGCCGACTCGATCACGACGTCGGCCAGCCCCGCAGTGTCGACCGCCCCAACGTCGTGGGCGGTATCGATGACAAGTTCAATGCCCAGACCGTTCCGACGAAGCAACACTGAGGTTGGAGACTCGGCCGGGCCGTTGAAGCCGACTAGTTGAGCCGGATCGGCCAAACCGACGGTTGCGCCGTCGCCGGTAGTCGTCTGCAGTGTTCCATCGACAATCGTGTAGGCGGTGGAGCCAACATGGGACCCTGAGGACAGCGGAGCGCTGCGGTCGAGGAAGTCACGGACCCACGCGATGACCCGATCGCCGCGGGCAGGGTCGTAGGGGCCGACAGGAGCCGAATCGCCAAGCACGTCGGTGCCGTAGACCGCATCGTAGAGACTGCCCCAGCGAGCATTGGCCGCATTGATGGCATAACGGGCATTGGTGACCGGCACCACCAGTTGGGGCCCAGGAAGCACCGCGATTTCTGGATCGACCCCCTGGGTGTCCACTGCGAAGGCGGGGCCTTCGGGGAGGAGATAGCCAAGCTCTTCCAGGAAGGTCCGGTAGGCCACCGGATCGTGGCCATCGGCCCGGTGTTCGCGATGCCAGGCATCAATGGCGGCCTGCAGTTCTCCCCGGACTTCCAGAAGCTCGCGATTGCGTTCGCCGAAGTCATGGATCAGCCGGGACAGCCCGGCCCAGAACTGGTCAGCGTCGACACCGCTACCGGGGAGCGCCTCGTTGACAATGAAGTCATGGAGGGGGTTGCCGACCTGGAGGTCGCCGACAGTGGTGTAGAGATCGGCTGTTTGCGCTGTGTTCATTGGAAGGCCTAATCGTTTCGGGAGTAGCCGGGTGAGAGGGTCATGTGTAGGGATCGGCGGTCAGTGGTTCCTGCCACCATTCGTCGGGCGTCGGCTTCCAATCCGGATCGGGATGGATGCAGTCGACGGGGCAGGGGTCGAGGCACTTGTCGCAGCCCGAACAAAGCTCGGGGATGATGATGACGTCGATGTCATGATTGAAGATGGCGCCGAGGGGTACCGGGCAGGCCCGCAAACAGGCGTCGCAATTGATGCACTCGTCCATGTCGATCATGTACGGCACGTTTTTCCACACCGGATTTCGCTGCCGAGTCTCGATGCGGAGCTGGCGGCCGCTCATTTTTTCGGGCCCATCGGGTGCCGCAGACGGGTCAGTGGCCATAGGGCGACGGTAACCCACCGCTACGGTGAAGCACTACACGCGACGCGCCGGGTCCCGGTTCTCAGAGGAGCATCAGTTGGCAGACGAGTCCCATCATTTCCTGACCGATGGCTGGATCGATGCAGCCCGAGCGCTTCGTGACGAGTACGAGGACCGAATTCCGGCCTCGCCCATCGATGTGAAGGTCAATGTCGTGGTCACCGACTCGCCCCATCATGATGGCGAGATTCACGGCAAGATCGACAGCTCCGAGGGCGAGATCATGATCGACAAGGGCCACCTCGACGATCCGGAGCTGACTCTTACCGTCGACTACGAAACAGCGCTGTCAGCGTTTGTCACCCGCGATCCACAGGCCGTCATGCAAGCCTTTCTCGGCGGAAAGATCCTGCTCGAGGGTGACGCATCGAAACTCATGTTGCTGCAGGCCCAGCCGCCGACCGGTGACGCAATCGAGATGTACGAAAAACTCGACGCCCTTACCGCTCGTTAAGGGATCAGCCTCGCCGCACGAAGATGATGATCTGGGTGCCCTGCCGAACCGACTCGCCAGCTGGCGGATCAGTGGCCAGCACTTCGCCATTGGCTGGGCCGACGGTGTCGATCACCACTAAGCCGGCGGCGGTCAGAATATCGGCCGCCTCGGCTGCGGGAAGACCCACCACCGTCGGTACTTCGACAAACGGCAGACCGAGAGATACCACCAGCGTGACCTGCTCGCCTCGCTCGATCAGTGCACCCACCGTTGGATCGCTGGAGATCACCAGCCCTTCGTTCACGTTCTGGGAATACTCCTCGACAACAACGTAGGTCAGCCCCAGCTCATCGAGGGCGGCCTGGGCGTCGGCGAGGGGGCTTCCAGCCAGAACCGGCACTTCTCGGGGCGCGGGACCAAGGCTCCACACCAGATCAACCGCGGTTCCTGTCTCCACCTGGTCCCCAGCTGATACCGAAGCTCGAACAACCTCATCGACCGGAACCGTCTCGTGATACTCCTCGGCCGTCTGTCCGAGGAAGAGACCCGCCATCTCCAGTTGGTTCAGTGCCTCGGTGAGCGGCACGCCAACCAGTTCGGGGGCTCCCTTCAGTTGCTGGCCCTCGGAGACAACAAGAGTGATCTCGGCGCCATCGGCCAACTCGGTTCCGGGGGCCGGCGACTGTTCGAGGATCTCACCCGGGTCGCTGCCATCGGCCCGGCCGTCGGTGAGCAGGTATGACCAGCCGTTCTCCTCGATCGCCTCGATCGCTTCGGTGGACGGGAGGCCCACGTAATCGTCGACCAGCAGGATGGTTGGCACCACCGTTGTGGGGCTGGACGATGGTTCCTGGCCGTTGCGCCCCTGGAAGGCGACGAACGCGCCGATACCCAACACCGCCAACAACAACAGGAAGGGCCAAGCGCGACGATTGTCCTCCAGCTCGAGGTTCTCGTCGTCAACGACCCCTCCATCAGCGACCGGTCCCTCAGAACGAGGCGCAGATGACGAAGGAGTTTCGCGTGTGCGAGCGATCTCACCACCTGGCGATGAGAGGTCGATCGACGTTGTGTCGTCGCCAAGAACCAACACGCCTGTCTCGGCATCGTGGACCGGCGGCCGCTCCCGGGCTGTGGGTTCGGCACCAGCTCGTGGATCGTGTTCCAAACCGGGCAGCGGCAACTTCTGTGGCCGGGGAAGGCCCGAGGCCGCTGTTCGGAGCGCGTTGGCGAACTCTTCAGCCGTACACCGGTCCTGCACCCGGGCCCGGCCTGCTGCCTCCAAGGCCGGGACCAAGGGACCCATCGCCGGCGGCACCGGAAGGTCCTGGTCCTGACGAAGGACCATGGTGGCCAATGGGGTCGAGGCCGACAGCGGAACCTCGCCGGTAACGGCCTCGATCAGGGTGATAGCCAGGCCATACACATCGACTCGACCATCGACTGAACCGCCGGTGGCTTGCTCCGGGGCGGCGTAGCGCGCCGTACCGACCAATGCTCCTTCCGGTTCGGTCCAGGCCGCCTCGGCAATGGCACGGGCTATGCCGAAGTCACCGATACGAAGGCGACCGTCGGCACCGAAGAGAAGGTTGGCCGGTTTGATGTCCCGATGGACAAAGCCGTTGTGGTGGGCATAGGCCAGTCCGTCGGCAGCATGAAGACCCACCACGAGCGCCTGCGACAACGAGAGCCGGTGACCGGCATCGAGCATGGCCCGCAAGCTGCCACCGGTGAGCAACTCGGTCACCAGGTATGCCGGTGCCGGGTCGGCGCCCGCGCCCGACTCGTTCCAGTCGTAGACCGCCATCAGATGAGGGTGGCTCAACTGGGCCGAGGAGTGAGCCTCGGCCCGAAACCGCTTGCGAAAGCGAGGATCGGTAGCCAGCGCCTGGTGTAACAGTTTCACCGCTACCCGACGCCGTAGCGTTGTGTCCTCGGCAAGGTAGACGCGGGCCGACGCACCAGTTCCTACTGGCGAAACCAGTCGATACCGATGGCCGAGAACCCGACCAACATGTTCGTCCAAACCGACACCGGACACGCCGCGATGCTACCGATCCCTGCTGGTGTGACCGAGTACCCCCACCTCTGACTGTCGAGTTGGCCTTCACGCCGGGCACAATGGTTGATGATGGTCGATGCACCACCTATCTCCCGATCAAAGCAGTGGATCATCATTGCTGCTGGCGTCATAGTGGCCGTTGGCGCTCTGGCCATTGCGTCGGCCTATCAGGCCGACACCAGCCCGTCCGAGCCGGTGTTGTCCGGCTCTCCAGCCGACGGAGGTGGCATCCGGGCCGCCGACCCTAACGCAGAGCAGGCGCCTCTCGATGTGAACCCCATCGAAGATTGGCTACCCAAGTCCGGAATCGGCAGCACCTGCAGCGAGGCCGTCGGTGTCGATCTCATCCCCGGCTTCGCCGCCGTCCTCACCATCAACGGCCAGACCTTGACCGACGAGCAGATGAACGGTGTCGATTCCGAAACCGGTGCCATCCCGGCCAGTCGCTCCCTCGGCCAGTTCACGTACGGCCCAGAGGAAGACTGTCCGAACGGGGCACTGCTGCGGCCCCAGAACAACCGGGTCGAGGCCTGCATCTACCGCATCACCGAGGGCCCGGAAAGCTGCCGTACCTACCCGGCATTCACCTTCGACGCTCTCTAACTGTGGTGCGGCTCCGCCGCACCGCCTTCGGAATCCGGCTCTCACCAGCCCCGCTGCCTCCTCCGTCGGCAACCTCACGGCTCCGCCGCACCGCCTTCCCCGAAAATGGCAGCTCACGGTGCAGCTGACCCCACTCTCAGCTGCCAGTTTTAGAGTTCGCCCGTTTCGAGGAGGGCGGTGAAGGCAGCTTCGTCGATCATCGGGATACCCAACTCTTCGGCTTTCGTCACCTTCGAGGCTCCCGGACTCTCCCCCACCACTACTGCATAGGTCTTCTTGGAGACCGAACCCGGGCTCTTGCCTCCGCGGGCCTTGATGGCATCGGCGATGTCGTCCCGGCTGTAGGCCTCGAGCGTCCCGGTGACCACCACCGCTTTGCCCTCCAGCACCTGGGGCAAACTCGATACCTCGGGGCCCTGCAGGTTCACGCCAGCGGCCCGAAACTTCTCGACCAGCTCTCGAGCCTTCTCCGACTCAAAATAGCTGGCCGTGCTGGCGGCGATGGTTGGACCTACCCCGCCGATAGCAGCCATGTCCTCGACCGATGCCTCC
>CALHBU010000449.1 GCA_937930655.1 uncultured Acidimicrobiales bacterium
ACCATCGACGTCCAACAGACATGCGGCACGTCTCGGCATCAACTTCGCTCCGGTCAGAGGGGCATCGAGTGCATCAATCTGAGCAACTAGCTCTGGTCCATCGAGCTCAGAACGGCGATCGATCGGCATTCACTGATCTCCTGAAGGCCAACGACCCGGCCATGCGGGCCCTGGCCTATCGCCTTATGGGCTCAGCAGCCGCCATGGACGACGTCCTCCAAGACGCCTACCTGAAGACCTATCGATCACTCGGGACGTTCCGAGAAGATGCCGCTTTCACCACCTGGCTGTACGCCATTGTCTACCGCACCTGTCTCGATGCACTCCGAAAACGGAAACGATCGAAAGAGGTTGGGCTGCATCTTGTGGCTGACCAACCGACCTCCGAGATGGGGGTTGAGTCTCGGATGGCAGACGCCAGTGCTCTACAGACGTTGTTGTCACGGTTGTCGCCCGACCATCGGGCTGCGGTCCTCCTCGTCGACGGCGAGGGACTCAGCTACGAGGAAGCAGCACACATTCTCGACATTGCACCCGGCACCGTTGCCAGCCGGTTGAGCCGAGCCCGTCAGACACTCCGGGCTACCGGCCCCACAAGCACCGACTCACTCAACCAGGAGCAGGAACGATGACCGATCGAGCGACTTCCCACCCCGACCAGGATCCAGAGATCGCCAAGGCTCTCGGCACGTTGCCGAAACCACCTGAGCATCGGCCAGCTTTCTGGACCGATCTCGAAACCGAACTCATGAGCGAGTCCAATGCTGCATCGTCCAACGAACGCCGCGACCGAAGGTCAGCCACTCCACGGCACAGCCATCGAGGTCGGCTTCTCCTCGTCGCCGCTTCTCTCGTGGTTGTAGCCGGCGCCGTGGGTTTTGGCCTTTCCAATCGGACGAGCAACACTATTGACGCATCCGCTCCTGTTCTGCAGACGACCACGACGGCTGCCCAACAGACCAACCCTCCGGCTGCGGTCGATGACGTGCCCCGGGCGGCGTCGAACCTCTATCTCTACGATGTCGCGCTTCCGGCCGGCTTCAGCATCGACTACGCCACCGGTCGAGGTGTGTCCCTTTCCCACACCCGACAACCGTTCGATGCCTACATACAGACTTCCAACTACGGGCCCGATGGCGATTGGGCATCGTTCACTGAGCCCTACCGTGACACCGAGGAACTGATGCAAGAAACAACGCTGACCGTTCCTTTGTTGGATCGAACGGCTTCGGGGCTTCTCGTCGACAACGGGGTCATCCTCGAGGTGCAGCAGTATCAGTTTCAGGACGGTGACCGTAGCCGTTGGGTTCGAACCTACGTCTTTGCCGATCGGGTCGTTGTCGCCGAACTTGTTTCTGCCGATCCTGAGCTTCTCGACCGTTCACCTCAAGAGCTTCTGGACGGCATCAGGATGGAGAACGCAGCGTTCGAACCGATCCAAGGTTGCTCCAGCAATGGTGTCAGCGTCGTCCCTCCCCCAGCCGGTCTCAACGATGCTCAGGCCGAGACCTATTCATTGATTCTGCATGCCCTCAGCGACTGCGATTGGACTCTTCTCGACGAGCTGACGGATGAAGGTTTCACCGCTTCGTTCGGTGGCAGCGATGCACTCGTCCTCTGGCAGGATGCCGAGTCATTCGGGGAGCCCGTTCTGGCCCGTCTCTATGAGCACCTGACCGTGCCATTTGCCGATACCGATGGGATTGCTCAGTGGCCTCGAGCCTCTGCCTATCTCTGGGAGGAGGTCGACGACGAGATGAAGGCTGAACTCACGGACTTGGGGTATGCAGACCTGAGCGCCTTCGAAAAGATCGGCTACATCGGCTATCGAGCCGGCATCGACACCGACGGCAACTGGCTGTATTTCGTCGCCGGTGACTGAGCGACCCAAGTGACTGAGCGATTCCAGTAACCCGTTAGTCGAGGTTGGCGCCGGCGTCCTGCCGGGACCGGAACAGCGTGTTGGCCTCGGCATGTTTGGCAACGGCCTCCGGAGACTGTTCGGTTTGGAGCCGCTCTTCCAGAATGAAATGTCCGTAACGGTCCTCACCTCGAACCAGCAAAGCGCTTGGCTGAGGCTTTCCGACCGGCTTCACGCTGGTGGGGATGTAGCTGATGCCAATCCCGATCCGCCGGTCTGATGAGTTGTTGCCAGACGACGAGTGCACAACGTCGGTGTGATGCAGCGACATCTCGCCTGCTTGCAGCGGCATGAGTACGCCGGCATCGTCGGGAAACTGGTCAGGGATGCCCTGACCCCGCTTGATCATGTTCCACTCCCCCGGATCATCAGCGTGATCGAACTGGCCGAGACGATGGCTGCCGGGGATGACCCGTACCGGGCCTGCTTCCACCGGGCAGTCCGATAAGGCCACCCATGCAGTGACGTGGAGATGAGGCTCGAGGAAGAAGTAGGTGCCGTCCTGATGCCAATGGACAAAGGCCGGCGTACCCGGCTCCTTGATCCACGTTGTTGAGTGGTAGACGAGAATGTCGGGGCCGATGACATCCTCGACGGCATCGAGGACCTTCGGGTGATGCACCAGATAATCGGCCCAATCAAACAACAGGTACGACTTCGACTTTTCCGGGAACTCGATGGGATGACCGACTGACGCTTCGTATCGCTCGAGCCCGTCTCGACATCGCTTCACCTCGTCTCCATCGAGGACGCTGATGGGGGCACAGAAGCCATCGTCCTCGTACTTCTTCACCATCTGAGGATCAAGCAATCTGGTCATTGGGCCTCCGCTGAGTGTCGCTGCTACTGGAACAAGAGTGTCACACTGACGAGATGGGGACTGACTACGCAGCGTTAGTAAGAGACACACAGGTTCATGCCAGCCTGCTGCAAGACCCGGATGTCTTTGCCGAGGAAATGGAGCGTCTGTTCATCCAAGGGTGGGCCTTCGTCGCCCACGAGTCGGAGATTCCCGACCCTGGCGACTGGGTCCTGCGTCAGCTGGGCACCGAGTCGGTCATTGTCGTCAGGGATCACGACCGCACAGTCAATGTGTTGGCCAATCGCTGTGCCCACCGGGGCACGGCGCTGTGCTGGGAGCACAAGGGCAACGCGTCGTCGTTCCGATGCAGCTACCACTCGTGGACGTTCGATCTCGATGGATCGGCCAAGGCCATCCCGTTCCCCAGCGGCTACGACTTCGCTACCAACGACGACCCTTCGCTTACCTTGGTAAATCAATCCGACAAAGCCAACTTCGCCCTCGACCGGGCTGGCCAGGTGGCGTCCTATCGGGGCTTCGTTTTCGCCAACCTGTCCGGTACCGCCGGGCCGCTCTCGGATCACCTTGGGCCGGCCGGCCACGAGCTGATCGATCGTCTGACCGAGCTGAGCCCGACTGGCGAGATCGATCTATCAGCGGGGTGGGTTCGGCACAGGGTGCAGTCCAACTGGAAGCTCTGGCCGGAAAGCGACAGCGATGGCTATCACGTCGGTTTCGTACACGCGTCGATGGCCAGTACAACCGACACCTACTACGACGACGTCGCCATCGGTGGCGATGCGGTGTCGAGTTCTCGGGCCGTCGACTGGGGTCGGGGACACATAGAGCTCGACTTCCGGCCCAGCTATCAATCGGAGCTGGCCTGGCTGGGCACCACCCGGGAGAAGGTGTCCGATTACTGCGAGGCCTTGGAACGCAGGGTTGGCGAACCGAAGGCCAAGCAGATGCTGTGGGACGGACCGCCCCACGCTTTCCTTTTTCCCAACCTCTTTCTTGGCGAGATGGTCATCGCTGTCGTCGAACCGGTCGCACCAGGCGAGATGGTGCACCGTCACACCGCGGTGCAATTCGGCGGTGTCGACGAGCGGTTCAATCGGCGCCTTCTGCGACAAACCGAGGCCGCCGTCGGACCCGCTTCGTTCATAACCAGCGACGACGCCATAACAGCCGAGAGGGTTCAGGCCGGGGTCAGCGGTACCAGGCAGAGCTGGGCCAGCGCCGAACGAGGGTGGATCGATCTCAGCCGTGGTCGTCATCGTGAGGATGTCGCTGCCGACGGCACCCGCTCCAGCGACCTGTCCGATGAGACCACCAACCGGGGTTTCTGGCGCCGCTACGCCGAAGACATGGCCAAGCGGGCGGCGTCGACGTGATCACTGAGCTCCCGAGCGACGAGATCGTGGCCTTCTTGTTGGCCGAGGCCCGGTATGCCGACGAGTTTGCTCTCGACGAGTGGGAGGGTCTGCTGGCCGACGACTTCCACTATTGGGTTCCGAACGGCCCGATGAGCGGCGATCCGGCAGCGCAATTGAGCTACATCAACGACAACCGAGCTCGCACCGCCACTCGTCTCAACCAGCTCCGCACTGGTAAGCGTCTGGCGCAGCTGCCTCAGTCGCCTATGCGACGGATGCTCTCCAACATGGAGGTTCGGGAGACGGTCGGCGATGAAGTGGTGGTGGAAGCCAACTTCGTTCTGTACGAGGTCGCAGCCCAAGCCAGCGGCGAGCTTCGGATCTGGCCTGGCCGGGTCCGCTACCGCCTTCGACGTACCGATGGTTCGCTGAGACTGGCCGCCAAGTGGGTCGAGCTGGTAACAGCCGAGTTGGGCCAACGGAATCTGACATTCCTCATCTGAGCAGCTTGTTCTGGCTCTCCGGCACCGAACGGCCAGAGATGGGAGACTCCTAGGGGACCAAACAAGGGGAAACGCATGAGCGAGAAGTCTTCAGGCACACCCGATGTCGACGTGGTCGTGGTGGGGGCCGGCTTCGCCGGGCTCTACCTGCTGTACAGGCTGCGGGCCCTCGGCTTCTCGGCCCAGGCTTTCGAGACGGGCGACGACGTTGGCGGCACCTGGTACTGGAATCGGTACCCGGGAGCCCGGTGTGACATCCAGACCATTGATTACTCCTACACGTTTGACCCCGAGTTGGAGACGGACTGGGAGTGGTCCGAGAAATATGCCACGCAGCCTGAGATCCTCCGCTACCTCCAACATGTCGCCGAGAAACACGACCTCAGAAAAGACATCCAGTTCTCGACCAAGGTGCAGTCGGCCACGTGGGATGAGAAACAGTCCCGCTGGCAGCTCGCAACCACATCCAGCGATGGCCGTCCCGACGCCACCGTCACCGCCCGCTTCTACATCATGGCGACGGGCTGCCTCTCCCTGCCGAAGACCCCCGACATAGCTGGCATCGAGGCGTTCAACGGCGACATCCACTTCACCAACAGCTGGCCCCACGACGGTGTTGACTTCACCGGCAAGCGGGTCGCCGTGATCGGGACCGGTTCGTCTGGAATTCAGACCATCCCTCTCGTCGCAGCCGAGGCGCAGGCTCTCACCGTCTTCCAACGCACCCCCAACTTCTCGCTACCGGCCCGCAACGGCCCCATCCCCGAGAACAAGTTGGCCTCCATTGCCGACCGGCATGCCGAGTACCGGGAGGACGCTCGCTGGTCGCGAGGTGGTGTGCCCGGTGAGATCCCAGAACTTGGCGCCCTGGCGGTCAGCGAGCAGGAACGACGAGCCATTTATGAGGACGCATGGGCTGCCGGTGAGCTCGCAGCCATCCTTGGAACGTTTGCCGACCTGATGGTCAACGAAGAGGCCAATGCCACCTGCGCCGACTTCATCCGAGAGAAGATCCGGGCGACAGTCAACGATCCAGAGACAGCCGAGAAACTCTGTCCCTCCGATCATCCTTTCGGCACCAAAAGACCATGCCTCGACTCGGGCTATTTCGAGACATACAACCTGCCTCACGTCAGCCTTGTCGATCTCCGGTCCGACCCCATTCAGACCCTTACCCCGACGGGCATCGACACCGCCTCCAAGACGTTCGAGTTCGATGCCATCGTCTTCGCCACCGGCTTCGATGCCATGACCGGCGCCATCGTCTCGGTCGACATCACCGGTCGTAACGGCATCCGACTGGCCGACAAATGGGCCGACGGACCCCAGACCTACCTTGGGCTGACCACCTGTGACTTTCCCAACTTCTTCGCCGTCACGGGACCGGGTAGCCCCTCGGTTTTGTCCAACATGGTCGTGTCCATCGAGCAACACATCGACTGGGTCACCGAGTGCCTGACCTACCTTCGTAGCGAAGGCTTCGACACCATCGAACCAACTGCTACCGCCGAGGCCGGGTGGGGACAGCACGTCAACGATTGCGCCGATATCACCCTCTATCCGCAGGCCAACTCCTGGTACATGGGGGCCAACGTTCCAGGGAAGCCCCGTGTCTTCCTGCCCTACGTCGGTGGCGTCGGCACCTACCGGCAAGCCTGCGACGATGTTGTGTCGGAGGGCTACCTTGGCTTCACGCTCAACGGCAACGGAAAGACACAACAGAATGACGGTGTCATCAGGCGCCTGCAGCCCGACGTTGCCATGGTTCTCCAGTTCATCGAAAGTCTCGAACTTCCGCCGATCGAAAGTATGAGCCCCGATCAGGCGCGGGACTTCATGGCCCAGTCTGCACTTCAACGCCCGCCTGGGCCCGACGTCGGCGAGATCGTCGATGGCACGCTGCCCGGACCGGGTGGCGACCTGAACTACCGGCTGTATCGCCCTGACAGTCCCGGCCCTCATCCCATGGTCGCCTACTTCCACGGCGGCGGATGGGTGTTGGGAAGCCACGACTCGGACGATCCCCTGTGTCGAGACCTCTGTGTTCGTTCTAACGCCATGATCGTCTCTCTCGACTATCGCCATGCTCCCGAGCATCGGTTTCCGGCTGCACCTGACGATGCCTTCGTCGCCATCAAGTGGCTGGCCGACAACGCCGAGCAGCTTGGTGGCCGACCCGGGTCGCTGGCCGTCGCCGGTTGGAGCGCCGGAGCCAACCTGGCTGCTGTGGTCTGTCAGCGGGCCAAGGCCGAAGGTGGCCCTGCTATTAGCGGGCAATTGCTGCTGACACCGGTGACCGACTGTGACTTCTCCCGCCAGTCCTACGTCGACAACGCCGAAGGCTATGTGCTCACCAAAGGGCTGATGGATTGGTTCTGGAATCACTACGCCGAGCCGGCCGATCGGGAGAATCCACTGGCATCGCCTATCCGGGCCGCCAGCCTGGCCGACCTACCGCGGGCCTTCATTGTCACGGCCGAGTTCGATCCGCTGCGAGACGAAGGCATGGCCTACGCCGAGGCCCTGGCCAACGAGGGTGTTGAGGTCCAACATCTGGCCGCCCGCGGTCATACCCACACCTCCTTGGCGGCCGTAGACGTTGTCCTCTCTGGCGTGGAACTTCGCGCTGAAATGGCGGCTGCGCTTCGGTCGTTTCTCGGTGTCCCCGCTCCCGTCTGACCGGTAGCGCCGCCGAGTCAACTACTGGGCCTATCCCAGCAGGATCGCGGTCAGCTCGTCGGGAGTTGAGAGCATCGGGTAGTGGCCGGTGTCCAGCTCATGCCACGAAGCATTGAGGGTCTCGGCCGTGCGTCGTTGGTGAGCTTCGGGCGGATTGGTGCTCTTGATGCAGTACACCACCTGGGCGTCCCACTGCTGTTCCCAGAAGCTGTCGAGCGTCACCGGCAGGTCCAGTGGTCCGACCGGGTGCTTGCCGGTGCGGTCGACAGTCCATTGCCGAAGCTCCGGCTCGAGCTCGCTGTAGAGACGGGTGGCCGCATCCTCGGCAGACGGGCCGGTTGTGAGATCGGTGGTGACTGACCTCGGCCGCTGCACGAAGTCAGGGACCTTTTCGCCATTGCGGAGAGCAAGCGCATCCACGAACGAGATCCGACCGATCCGATCGCGGGCCAGTTCGGCCGTCCGGCACAGGACCATCCCGCCCGAACTGGTGCCGACCAGCGTGATGTCGGTGACGTCCTCGTAGAAAAGCAGGCGGGCCACATCGGCGGCGTGGGTCTCGGTGGTGATGTCGGGCCGGACGTTACCGCCCAGCTCTGCACATCCGTCGAGGGTGGGCCGCAGCACTCGATGCCCCGCTCCTTCCAGCCGCTCGGCCACATGCTGCCAGATCCATCCTCCCTGGTAGGCACCGTGGAGTAAGACGTAGGTGGTCATGCAGTCTCCTGACTTGGTTGTTCGATGATGGCAAGAATACGAGCCTCGATGCTTCGTCGGGGCGGGGCGTCAGCTGGCTGGGCGGGGTCGACGAACGAGGTGTGCGGACACTGTGGTGAATGGCCGGGTCGTGGATCGCCCTGCTTCGACACCAGCACCTCGGTGGTGGACATGTCGGAGTAATACCACCAACGATGACCGGGGTTGTAGACCGGCGCAGCCACCTTCCCTCCTTCGGATTCCTCGCCGCTTGCTGCCTGGTCGCCGCTGTAACCGGTGTAGCGGTAGTCGATAATGTCGCCTGCATCGACCGACCGGATATCGAGCATGGCCAGTGGATGCTGCACGGCCGGCCAGTCAAACGGTTGCCAGGTGTTGTACCAGACATAGGTCCACCCCTGGTCGGGTTCGATTCCTCGTCGCCGAAGCAGGTCTCGAGCCATCCCATCGGTGTTGGACAGGTTGTAGTCGCAGTGGACAAACCGGGCGTAGGCGGTGTTGAAGTTGCTTTGGTCCTCGGTTCTGACCAGGTCGGCCAATAGAACCGTCCTGGTGGCGCCCGAGATTTCTTTGATCAGATCAAGGAGCGACTGGTGGTAGGCCCGACGATCCTCGTCGGCGGAATCGAAGGGTCGGCAATCGGTGTGAAGCTCAAAGCCAGCCGACTCCACGTCGAACGACTCGCCTGCCAACCTGGCATCGGAGATGACCACATCCTGATACGCCGTATTGGCCCGCCGGGTAGCACGGCTGCCGATGGCCGGAGCGTCCTCCCGGTCCTTCCATTCCCGGTTGATGTACCGGATGCTCGTGGCGACGTCAGCCATGAGAGTGCCCGCTCACCCAGCGAGCCGAACAAGTCGTTTGCCAACATTGTCGCCGGCCAGCATTCCCAGGAACGTGCCGGGCAGCGAGTCGATGCCGTCGACGATGTCCTCGTCGTAGACAATCGAACCGTCCGCCAGCCACTCGGCCATCCGGGGCACGAACCACGGCAGACGGTGGACATGGTCGTAAATGCTGAAGCCGGTGATGGTGAGGCGATTGGCCAGCACCTGGATCATGTTTTGAATGCCGGGGTCGGCGCTGTCCTGGTAGCGGCTGATCATCCCGCACACCGCAATGCGACCGGCCGGATTGCTGTTGGCCAGAACCGCTTCGAGTGTCTCTCCTCCGACATTGTCGAAGTACACATCGATGCCGTCGGGGCAATGTTTCTGTAATTCCTCCTCAAGCGATGACGCGGTCCGGTAGTTGAAGGCGGCGTCATAGCCGAGCCGATCCACGGCATGGGCCACTTTGGTGTCGGTACCCCCCGAGCCCACCACTCGGGCACCGGCCTGCTTGGCCAACTGGCCGACAACCTGGCCGACCGCGCCGGTGGCCGACGAGACGAAGACCGTCTCGCCCGGCTGAGGGCGACCAATGTCGACAAGGCCCACCCAGGCGGTCAGCCCCGGCATGCCACGGACACTTATGGCATGGGACAGCGGGCCCAACTCAGGATCGACCGATGTCAGCTCGGCTCCCCGTACAAGTGAATACTCCTCCCAGCCGAGAAAGCCCCACACATGATCGCCAACGGCGAACGCCGGATCAGCCGAGGCTTCAACTCGACCGACTACTCGGGCCGTCACTGGCTGGTCGAGGTCGAAGGCGCCGTCCATCCGGCCCCGCAGGTAGGGGTCGCAGG
>CALHBU010000450.1 GCA_937930655.1 uncultured Acidimicrobiales bacterium
CCTTACAGAACTCGACGAGGTCGGGAACTCGAGCCATGGTGCCATCAGGCTTCACGATCTCGCAGAGAACACCGCCGGGCCGGAGCCCTGCCATCTTGGCAAGATCGACCGCGGCCTCGGTATGACCGGCTCTTTTGAGCACGCCACCTTCTCGGGCTCGGAGCGGGAAGATGTGGCCGGGACGGGCGAGGTCGGTAGAAACCGTTTGCGGATCGACCATGGCCCTAAGGGTCAGTGCTCGATCGTGGGCCGAGATACCGGTGCTGGTGCCAGCGTGGAGATCGACGGTGACTGTGAAGGCAGTACGCATGACCTCGGTGTTGTCCGACACCATCAGGTTGAGGTCAAGCTCGTTGGCCCGCTCTTCGGTAATGGGTGCACAGATAACGCCCGAAGTGTGATTGACGAAGAAGGCGATCTTCTCGGCCGTCGCGAACTCGGCGGCCATGATGAGGTCGCCTTCATTCTCGCGATCTTCATCGTCGACCACGACGACGATCTCACCTCGACCGATGGCCGCGATTGCTTCCTCGACGGAGTCGAAGGGGCTGTCGTCAGGGGATTGATGATCGGTCACGAGGCCTCTCCGTGGCCGGAGTATCCGGCCAGTAGTTTCTCAGCGTATTTCGCCATCACATCAACTTCGATATTGACCCGGTCACCGGAGCCTTTGCGGCCCAGGGTCGTGGCCTCTGTTGTGTGAGGAATGACTGCCACCGTAAAGCCCTTAGCGGTCGGTTCGACAATTGTGAGACTGACTCCGTCGATCGTGACCGACCCTTTGTCAACCAAGTATTTGCCAACATCATCAGGAACGATCACCTCAAGGTCGGGAGCCGGTGACACGATTTCGCCGATTCCGTCGACGTGGCCCTGCACAAGGTGCCCGCCAAGCCGATCCTGAGTGCGGACCGGCCGCTCGAGGTTCACAAGGTCGCCGGGCGCCAGCTCAGCCAGATCGGTTCGCCGATACGACTCGTCGGTCACATCAGCTTCGAACCAGCCGCCATCGACATCCCAGTCCACGACGGTGAGACAGCAGCCGTTCACTGCAATCGAGGCACCACGTTCCACGTCGGCCAGCACCTCTCGGCACGTCAGTCGAAGACGGCCACCTTGACCAGCCGTTTTCCTGTCATGACTGAGCACCGCGCCCAGTTCTTCAACGATTCCGGTAAACATCAGGCTCAGAATAGAACTTCAAGTAATGTTTAAGTCAAGTGAAGCCATTCACGAATTCGGAACGAGATCGATCCGCACATCGTCGCCGACTAGCCGGACGGCATCGATGACACCCCGGAACACATCATCGATCGAGGCCGCCCCCCGCCCGGAGAGCAGACTCAATCCATCGTCGCCCCCCATCAACGCCGGAGCGAGGTAGATCACATAGCGGTCCACGAATCCTTCTCGGTGGAAGGTTCCTGAGACCCCGGCCCCTCCCTCGATCATGAGCTGCACAACGCCACGTTGACCAAGGTCATCAAGAATTCCATCGAGCGAACCGTCGAGCTCGAGGCACGGATGAACCGCGGCCTCAGCTGGTGCCTTCCCAAGAACCACCCGCAGCGGTTCTCGAACCGGCTTACCGTCCGGGGCGTCGACACCTCGCACGGTGAGTCTGGGGTCGTCGGTGCGGACTGTGCCGGCGCCCACCAGAATGGCATCGGACTCAGCTCGTAGGCGATGGGCATCAGCTCTGGCCTCGGGACCGGTGATCCATTGGCTGGTGCCATCGGCTGCCGCCGTCCGCCCATCAAGGGTGGCAGCCATCTTGGACACCACATAGGGTCGGCCGGTGCGCCGGTGATGGAGGTAGGGCTCGAGCTGCGCCTCGACCTCTGCTGAGCGCACACCGGTGACAACCTCGATACCGGCGTTTCGCAGTTGCTCCAACCCGGTTCCTGCAACGTTCGGATCGGGATCGACCAGACCCACAACAACGGTGGCGATGCCGGCTTCGATGATGGCGTCGGTGCACGGCCCGGTACGGCCGTGATGACTACAGGGTTCGAGAGTGGAGTAGAGCGTTGCACCCTGCGCCGACAGGCCTGCCGCATCCAACGCCTCCCGCTCGGCGTGGTTGCCACCGGGGCGCCGGGTCGACCCCCGATGAACGGAGCCGTCGCCACTCACAACGACGCAACCGACCCACGGATTGGGAGGGCTCAGAAGCCGGCTGGTGGCCGCTGCCTCAAGGGCAACGCCCATCATTTCCAAGTCGTCGGCCGATACTGCTTGTTCAGGGGACATTTGATGCCTGTCAGCCCTCAGTGGGGCCGACCACCACCGAGAAGATCGATGGCGTGGGGCACAATATCCAGCACGGCGTCAAGCGTTTCGATGCACCCGTTGGTTGATCCCGGGGTGTTCAAGATCAGGGCCTGACCCCTGGTACCGGCCAGTGCTCGACTCAGTCGACCCAGTCCGTCGGTATTGCAAAGCCGCATGGCTTCGGCCAAACCCGGAGCCTCGCGATCGATGGCTAGTCGGGTCCCTTCCGGCGTGAGGTCGCGGGGCCCGAAGCCAGTTCCGCCCGTGGTGACGATCAGGCCGTTGAACCCCTCGGCTACCTCCGCCAACGTGTCCCGCACCGACTCGATGCCATCGGGAATCTGCCGGCGATCGACAAGTTCCCATCCCGCTGATTCCAAATGGGCAGCTAGGGCGTCGCCCGACTTGTCTTCCCTGGTTCCGGCGATGACGCCGTCTGAGGCGGTGATCACAATCGCTTTCATCTACTCACTGTACGGCCGATGACCTCCGACAACCGAACCTCCTACAACCGAGCCAGCGACGGCTAAGAGCAGGACCACGCGCCTAGGGTTTCGGGGTGCAGGAGAACCGTGAGCCCAAGTTACGACCCGAGTCGATTGCGGTGGCGGCCGGCCGCCCCGGCATCGTCGGACAGCCCTTAAACCACCCGGTGATCGCTGCCTCCAACTTTTTGAGTGGGGAACAGAAGGGCGACAACGAGCCAGATGCACAGGGCCGCGAATACAGCCGGGGGGACGGCACCGACACCTCCGAAGCTCTTGAAGACGCAGTCGGCCAGCTGGAAGGAGGACGAGCGGTTTCGTTTTCGTCCGGCATGGCTGCGGTGTCATCAGTCCTCGATCAGCTTCCCGACAATGCCCGGGTCCTGGCTCCCGAGGATCTGTATCAGGGAGCGGCCGCGGTGCTCGACAACGGTGTTCGGAATCACGGCTGGCAGGTGAAACGATTGCCAACCGCGGCCACCGACCGTTGGCTCGGTGCACTCGATGGCGCCGATCTCCTGTGGCTGGAAAGTCCCTCGAATCCGATGCTGGAGGTGGCCGACCTTCCTACTATCTGTGGGGCGGCCAGCGCCGCCGGTGTGGCCGTTGCCGTCGACAACACGTTTGCCACTCCCCTCCTCCAACAGCCGCTCACATTTGGAGCGACGTTCGCCATTCACAGCGCCACCAAGTTCATCGGAGGCCACAGCGACCTGTTGGCCGGAATCGTTGTGACCACCCACGATGGCGCGTTCGATGCGCTTCTTGAGCGCCGACTGCTCGGCGGGGCTGTGCCCGGCGCGCTCGAGACATTCCTGGCTCTTCGGGGTTTGAGGACCTTGCCGGTCCGTCTTGACCGGGCCCAGAGCAACGCCCTCGTTCTGGCTGAACGTCTAGAAGAGCACCGTCTTGTCCAGAAGGTCCACTACCCCGGGCTACCCGATCATGTCGGCCATGCCCTGGCCAACGCCACCATGGCCGGTCCCGGCTCGATGCTGAGCTTTGAACTCGCCGGTTCGGATACCAGCACTGACATTCGGCTCTCGAGGCTTGAGCTCATCGCCACCGCCACCAGTCTGGGAAGTGTCGAGTCAACCATCGAACGTCGGGCCAAACTGGCTGGCCAGGAGCACATACCTCCGACGCTTTGCCGGCTCAGCGTTGGCCTCGAACATGTCGATGACCTGTGGGCCGATCTCGAACAGAGCTTTGATGGCATCAGTTGAGGTTGCAGTGAGGCAGACCGGCTAGGCAGACCGGCAAGAACGCCCTTTCGCCCACACCCCGAGGCCCCTAGTCTGGGAGTCCCACCCACTCGACCTCATCGTCCGCTCCGCCGACGCTGAGCTTCGCCCCGGGAGAACCACATGCGAATCCTCTTTGCCGATCCACTGGATGATCATCGAATTGATCGACTCCGGAAGTCCGGCCATGACTGCGTCGTGAAGAATGCCGGCGCCGAGGAACTGCCCGGTCTCATCAGCGGTTTCGACGCCCTGGTCGTGAGAAGCACGAAGGTCACCGCCGACGTCATGGCAGCCGGGGATCGGCTGAGCCTGATCGTTCGGGCTGGCGCTGGCACGGACAACATCGATCTGCCAAGTGCCTCGGCTGCCGGGGTCTATGTCTGCAACGTGCCGGGTCGGAATGCCATTGCTGTCGCCGAGCTCACCATTGGACTGCTCCTGGCCGTTGATCGCCAGGTCAGTGACGGTGTCGCCGATCTTCGGGCCGGCCGGTGGAACAAGTCTCGCTACGCCGAGGCCGAAGGAATCTTCGGAAAACGACTTGCCATCATTGGCCTAGGCGACGTCGGTCTGGCCGTGGCCGAACGAGCGAAGGCGTTCGGTATGCCCGTCAGCGCTGTCCGCCGCGACGGCCGCTCCAGCACCACACAATCCCGCATACGCAGCATTGGCATCCGGCTCGTTGATTCCCAGGAGGAGTTGTTAGCCGATGCCGATGTCGTCTCTCTTCACGTCCCGAAGTCTCCAGACACCGTCGACATGGTCAACCCTACGTTCCTCTCCTCACTCCCCGATGGAGCCATCATCCTCAACACCTCACGGGGCGACGTCGTCAACGAGGCGGCGCTGCTCACCGCCCTCGATACACGGGAGATGCGAGCCGGACTTGACGTGTTTCCCGGCGAACCAACTGAAGGCTCGACATCGTGGGAGTCACCCCTGGCCCAACATCCCTCGGTCGTCGGGTCACATCACATCGGAGCCTCCACCCGCCAGGCCCAGGAGTCAGTGGCCGAAGGGGTGGTCGAAGTCCTCACCGCCTTCCATTGCGGCGAGCCCAAGCACTGTCTGAACCTGGTCCTGACCACGGGCGACACCCAGCGCCTCAAAGTCCGACATCTCGACAAGGTCGGTGTGCTCGCCAAGGTCCTCAATGTGATCGGCCACCACGGGCTCAATGTTCAGCAGATGCAGAACCAGGTCTTCGAGGGTGGCACTGCGGCAGTGGCCACCATCAATGTTCACGGCGAGATCACCGGTGGCGTGCTAGAGGAATTGGCAACGCTCGACGAGGTCATCGCTGCCGGTCGGGCCGGATAGGCAAATGACCACCTTCCAACCGCTACCTCTCCGACTGGTTCGGCCCGAGTGGGCTCAGACTGTTCCCGCTCCTGCTCATGACAGCCTGTCCCCGGCTCAACGACGGGCCTACCTCGAGGCCAACCCCGAGTCATATCTCACCGTCACCCGCTCACCGGAAGATCTACACCCCGGCGCCGAGCCTACGACGACCGAAGAGCTACTTCTCGACGGACGTAAGGCCTTCGAGCGGTTGATTGCAGCCGATGTCTTCACCGAGGTGCGAGCCCCGCAGTACTACGCCTACCGACTCACGACTAACGACCACAGCCAGACCGGCATCGTCGGGGGAGTCTCCATCGCCGACTACCAGTCGGGCGAACTTCGTGTGCACGAGCAGGTGCGAACCGATCGAACAGAACATCTGGCGCTCCACCTCGGGGTAGTGCAATCGCAATCGAGCCCCATTGCGGTGTCGTATCGGCCATCGGCCGAGGTGGCGGCGATTCTCAATCGGGCGACGGCCCATCGACCACTTCTGGATGCCGGGGGCAACGATGGCCTTCACCAGACGGTGTGGTCCATTGAGGCCAACGACCAGCAGGTGCTCACCGATGTCTTCGCCCACCAGCCGACCTACATCATTGATGGCCACCATCGGGCTTCGGCCGCTCTCGCTCATCATCAAGCCATCAACGGAACAGCCTCGGCGTGGATCCTGATGGCGGCCTTTCCATCCGATGAGCTTCTCAACCGGGCCTTTCACCGCAGAATCAAGTCACTCGATATCGAGGACGTGATTGCCGCCATCGATGGTCGACTGGCGTGGCGGCCAATGGCCCTTGACACCATCGAACAGCGAGCCGACGACGAGATAGCGGTGTGCGGCGGTGGCCGATGGCTCGCCATCACCTTGCCCATCGGGGCCCATCAGGACGATGCCGACGGTCCGACGTCGCAGGACTTGGCCAACCTTGATCCGGTCCGACTCGAGCGACAGCTGCTCGGTGCCGTTCTTGGCATTGATCCCACCGACTCGTCACAATCGCTGTCGTACCGACCGGGAAATGCCAACCTGGCCGTCCTAGAGGCCGAGACTCGCTCCGGGGTCCTCTTCGTCAGCCGTCCGGTATCGGTGCACCTTCTTCTGGACGCAGCCGATGCCGGGCTGGTTATGCCTCCGAAGTCGACCTACTTCGAACCCAAAGTCCGGGCCGGAGTGTTCGTGCGGTCGATCGCCGACTGACACTCCCGTTCGACCACCCGGTCCGCAGCGGCCAACATGGCGCCATGCGGTTACAGGACAGAACGCTCTCGGTCGAGCTCTCGCCCATCGCGGCGGCGTACGCCCACCTGGCCCGCCGGGTCAGCAGCGAGCGTCTGCTTGATCTCTCCCAGGCGGCACCCAGCTACCCAACTGCCGAGGTCATCGCTGATCGCATCGTCGAAGTCGCCCGTTCGGCCGACGGCGGACGGTACGCCCCATCGCCCGGTCTGCCCGAACTGCGGCAAGCCGTTGCCGACGAGCTCGTTACCGACCATGGTGTCGTCGGCCCTGCCAACTTGGGAGCGGAAAACGTACAGATCACGGCTGGCTGCAACCAGGCGTTTTGCGTACTGGCCGCCGCGCTGGCCGGCCCCGGAGATGAGGTGGTCCTACCGGTCCCCTACTACTTCAACCACGACATGTGGCTGAAGTTGGAAGGCATCGTTCCCCGCTACCTGTTTACCGACGAACAACAACTTCCCGACGTCGAGGCCGCGGCTGGTCTGATCAACGAGAGGACCAGAGCAATCGTTCTGGTCTCACCGGGAAATCCGACCGGGGCCACCATTCCGCCGTCAACCATCGAGGCGTTCTTCGATTTGGCCCAGGCACACGACCTTGCCCTCATTCTCGATGAGACCTACCGCAACTTCCGAGGCACGTCGGCACCCTCTCACCAGCTCTACAACCGGGCGAACTGGGACAGCACGTTGGTCACCGTCCACAGTTTCTCAAAGGACCTGGCCATTCCCGGTTACCGGGTTGGTGCCATCGTCGGCAGTGAAGCGTTGGTGGCCGAGGCCCTCAAGCTGCTCGACTGCGTCACCATCTGCGCACCGCGCATCGGCCAGGAAGCGGCCGCCACCGGTCTACTCCGCGCTGGCGATTGGCGCCGAGCCCAGGCCGAGCGCATTGGCTCTCGCCTGGTGTCATTCCGGGATGCCATGGCTGGTCAACCCGGCGGCTTCGATCTAGCGGCCTCCGGCGCGTTCTTCGGCTGGGTGCGTCATCCGTTCGACGGAGAGCTGGCCTCTGCGGTGATCGAGCGGCTTGTTCTGGAGTACGACGTGTTGGCCATTCCCGGTACTGCCTTCACTCCATCTGATGAACAGTGGCTTCGCTTCAGCTTTGCCAACCTGGAACCCGACGACTTCTCGCTGCTGGCCGAACGGCTGACCAAAGCTGCCGCCACCTGGTAACTCACGGGTGTTACGCAGCCGACATTGGCTTGCGCACTCTCCAAATCGACATGCCATCGTGCTCATCAGGCAACAGATAGCCAACCGCTCCCTTGGCCTCCCACGAACCAGCAGGGACGGGTAGGAGTTCGAGGGTGGGAAAGTGTTCTCGAACCGCGGCCAGAACTCCCGTGGACTCAACATTGGTAAGAGTGCAGACGCTGAAGACGAGCGTTCCGCCTGGTTTGACCAGATCAAGACCGGCCACCACCAGATCGAACTGGAGATCAGCTAGCCGGGCTGGAGCATCGGCCTCGATTCTCCATCGGGCGTCGGCTCGCCGGCGGAGACTGCCCAGGCCCGAGCAGGGAGCGTCTATCAGCACCCGGTCGAAGGTGCCGGCCCGGAAGGGCGGTTGGCGACCGTCAGCAGTCACAACGGGCACCGCAGCACCGAGACCATCGATGTTTCTCTTGGTTAATCGGACCCGATTGGGCCGGAGGTCGCTGGCGATTACGGCGGCGCCTCGGCTCGCCAGATCAGTGGCCTTTCCTCCCGGCGCGGCGCAGAGATCAATGACCCGATGGCCTGCTTTGGCTTCGACTGCGTCGGCTACCAGCTGCGATGCAGGATCTTGGACGTAGCCATCGTCGCGGGTGTGGACCGATGCCGCTTCGTTCATGGTTACGAGTGCTCGGGTGGCCTTTTCGGCTCCGAGCTCTTTAGTGAGCAGGGCGACAATCCAGTCGGGATAGCTGAGTTCGGTAGCGAGGTCGGGCCACGCAACCTCGGCGTCCGCAACACGACGCAACACCGCATTGACCACGCTCTTGCCTCGGCCTTTGACCGCACCGACGGTGGCGTCGACCGCAGCATGGGATGGCACCCGCAGATAGTGCAGCTGATAGGCACCCAACCGCAGCGCAGCCCGCACCTCAGGGTCGACCTCGTCCAACACGAACCGATCGACCAGAAAGTCACAAGCCCGCAGCATCCGGGTTGTGCCATAGACAAGCTCGGTTACCAGCCGCTTGTCCCGCTCATCCAACGACGACCGGTCGAGCAAAGGGGGCAGAGCCAAATTGGCGTAGGCACCATCGTCGACGATTCGTCGAAGAGCTTTGATGGCCAGCCGACGGGCCGGCACGCCACTGGTGTTGGTCACAGGCACCGATCGTCGGCAGTTGGCTGGGCCCCGTTGAGCCAAGCGTCGGCTGCCATTCGCTGCTTACCTTCCGGCTGGACCTCAAGAAGCTCGAGCCCACCTCGACCAGTGGCCAGAACACCTTCGCTGAGCGTGCCGGGTGGCGCATCGTGCTCCACCACCGTGGCTCGCCAGACCCGAAGTCTCTTGCCCCGGAACTCGACCCACGCTCCACCCAGCCGGACAATCCGATCCAACTCAGCGGCTGGCCGCTGTAGATCAAGGCGCAACTCGTCACGGTCAATCTTCTTGGCATACACGGTCTCGCCAACCTGAGGCTCAGGGTCACCGAGCCCCTCGGCGAGAGCCGAAAGCAAAAGCTCGGTTCCCAACCCAACCAGTTCCGAACGAAGCCCATCGAGCGTCGCGTCGTCGGCGATCGGTACCTCGACCACTCGGTAGAGACCGCCGGCATCGAGTTCTTCGACCAGTTGCATCAGGCAAACCCCGGTCGTTGCGTCGCCAGCCATGATCGCCCGCTCGACAGGTGCCGCCCCCCGCCACCTCGGCAGCAGCGAAAAGTGCAAATTAACCATCGGCAGCTGGGCCAGGACGTGGGGCTTGATCAGCCGACCGAAAGCGACGACTACGGCTAGATCGGCTTGAACGTCAAGCACCTCATCCACGTCGTCCGTCACCGGCAAACCACGATCAATGGCCGCCTGCTTCACCGGAGACGGCGTGAGAGTCTTCCCCCGTCCCCGCCGCTTGTCGGGCTGTGAAACCACAAGGGGCACGTCGAAACCGGCGTCGACAAGTGCCGACAGGACAGGCACCGCCAATTGCGGTGTGCCGAGAAAAACCAGTCGCTTGCTCTCGGCGGGGGGTAGGGGTAGCGCCGTACTCAAGGGAGCGTCAGACCGCCGCCACGCGGCTTGTCCTGCTCAGCACTCTCTCCGAATGCGTTCTGTCCGGATAGGTTCTGTCCGGCTGGGTTCTGTCTGAAGGTCTCACGATCCAGAAAAGTTTCGCGAAGCGTACGCATGGCGGCCTTTCGTGTGTCCTCGTCGAGTCGGTCCACCAACAGCACGCCATCCAGGTGGTCGAGCTCGTGTTGGAAGAGCCTGGCCTCGAGCTCGTCGGCCTCGATGGAAACCTCGTTGCCGCTGAGGTCGTAGCCAGTGATGTGGATCTCCTTGGGACGAACAATCTCCCAATGCAGCCCGGGGACAGACAGGCAGCCTTCTTCGTAGAGCCACTCGCCGTCGGATTCCACGACAACCGGGTTGATCAGGATGCGAGGGTCGTCGCCCAAGTCATACACAAAGAACCGACGCTGCACTCCAACCTGCGGCGCCGCAAGCCCAATACCGGGCTCGGCATACATGGTCTGGAGCATGTCGTCGGCCAGTTTGGCCAGCTTGCCATCAATGTCTTGTACATCTTCGGCCACCTGGCGAAGCACCGGATCTCCGAAGACACGTACCTGATAGGGGGACGCCATAACCTTGTCAGGATACCGTTCTCCACCCGTGGCCCCGTCTACCCCTGACCCAACGCACTACTTTGATGCCGAACCCTCGGCTGACTCGGCCGAGCAGACGGTCGAACTGGTGCTTCCCGACGTGCAGTTGGAGCTCACGACCGATCGGGGAACGTTCAGCGCCGACCGAATCGATGCCGGGACCAAGTTGCTGCTTCTCGATGGCCCGCCGCATACCCCGGCCGACGACGTACTTGTCGATCTCGGCGCCGGCTATGGCCCCATCGCTCTTGCCCTGGCTGCTCGGAATCCGGGAGCGGAGGTTTGGGCCGTTGAAATCAACAAGCGGGCCAGAGCCCTGTGCGCCAGAAACGCGACAGCCAACGGGCTCGCCAATGTTCGGGTTGTTTCACCCGATGAGGTTCCGGCTGACCTGGTGGTCGATCGTCTGTGGTCGAACCCGCCGATCCGTATTGGAAAAGCTGCCCTGCACGATCTGCTCAGCCTTTGGCTTGAACGACTCGGACCCACCGGATCGGCGCATCTCGTCGTACAGAAACACCTCGGTGCCGACAGCCTTCATCGTTGGTTGGAGTCTGAAGGGTGGGCCGTGAAACGGCGTGGCTCCCGGAAGTCGTTCCGCCTTCTCGACGTCGCTTCGCCGGAAAGCGAACTGAGCAGGAATATCCCATGAGCCTTTCTCCAACCGAACTCAAGCGTCTCCACCGTGACTGGCGCCGCCGGACCGACCTCGAGATCGGGCTGATCCTCGACGGTGTCCAGAACCCTTTCAATGTCGGGTCACTCTTTCGGTCCGCCGCCGCCTACCGGGTCGGCCGCATGTGGCTAGCCCCTCCCTCCCCCGATCCGTCTACGTCGAAGGTGGCCAAGACCGCCCTGGGTTGCGAAAAGCTGGTGCCCTGGGAAGTGGCGGCCGATGGACCAACGGCGGTGGCCGAGGCCAAGGCCGATGGCTACCTCACGGTGGCCATCGAGCTGACGGCGAACGCCAAGCCTCTCTTCGAGATCGATCTTGGTCGTCGGGTGGCGTTAGTACTGGGCCATGAAGATCGCGGCGTTCGCAAAGACACACTGGCCGCGGTCGACGCCATCGGCTTCCTGCCCCAGCTCGGCAAGGTCGGCTCGCTCAACGTGGCCCAAGCAGGAACCGCGGCTCTCTACGAGACAGCCCGACAGATCTGGGCCATCGACAGCTAGTTCTGGCCTGACTAGTTCTTGGCCTCGACCAATCGCCAATCATCGGAGCCGGGGGCATAGCGATCGCGAAATCCCGGGTCGTAGCTGTCGGCCAGAGGCTGAATATCAGCGGTTGCGGCCCGGTAGGCCTCGATTAGTGCGTCTTCGGCCTCGTAGTCGAACGGATCCTGCAACCGTTGTTCTGTGATACTCCCGGCCGGAACAGGGTTGTCTCGCAGATACCGAGCGGTGGTGGCGAGCGCTTCGGCGGCCGGGGTGGGGTCCCGGTAGCCAAGATCAAACCGAATGGCATCGACGCCAGTTTGTTGATGCAACGTGTGGTCTGCGGCCTGAAACGGTCGGGCCGGGGTAGCCAGTGCTGCTGGCATGCTCACCAACTCCATCTCCACATCAAGAGCATTGGCCAACACGGTGATGGTCTGCGCGGCGGTAAGGCAGTGTTCGTCGGCGACGTTGTAGGTCTGCCCGGCCGACGCCGCTTGGTTATCGGCCACCAGGGCGAGGGCATGGCCAACGTTTGGCCCATATCCGGCGGTACGGAGGGTAAGACCGCCGTCAGCGACGATCATGCGGTGTCGTCCGTCGAGTACCCGCTTGACCACCAGCCACTCTCGGGGATTGATCTGGCCAGGTCCATAGATGAGCGGATAGCGGAACATGGTGCCGTCGGGGTGATGCTCAAAGACGAGATCCTCGCTGGCCACCATCTTGGCCGTCTTCTCGTTCTCCTGAATTCCCGACCGAGGAGCATCTTCCCTGGTCGGAACGGGCATACCAGGAGGCCATAGAAGGTCGGGAACAGCGAATCCCAGGTAGGACGGCACGCCTCCGACTGCAACGAACTTGCTGGTGCGGCCGGCGAACCACGGGGCGATAGCCCGAAGCCGACCGTACATGGCATAGACAATGTCGAAGGTTCGATCGCCCACTGCTGCCGCCAGTTCTTCGATGTCGAACGGGTTGGTGTGGATGTGCTCAACGTGGTCGGGAATGGTGTCGACCTCGTGCCGGCCGGTATGGAGGATTGTGGTGGTATAGCCGCGGTCCAACAGCCCGTTGACCAGACTGGGCCCGGTGGGTCCTGTGCCTCCGATGACCAAGGCGGTTGGGGTGCTCATGGGGACGAGGTTAGTCAGCTACTCCTGCTCGGTCCCCTTCGGTCCGAGGCTCCGGACAAAGCTCCACGGTGCGATAGGGCTCCAGCTCTTCCAGAACAACGTCGGCCAACTCGTTGTCGGGGTACACGAGATCGGTCGCCAAGGCGAAGCCATCCATGGTGTGTATGGGCTGCGGGGTCCAGTCGCCCCCCTCGATGTAGTTCTGCCACGTGCCGTTGGTGCCGGTCATCTGTATTTGTCCGCCATAGCCAACGCCGAAGTTGCTGTTGAATGCCCAGTTGAGGGCGGAGAGCTCGTCCTGTGAGAGATCGTCGACCGAGTTCCACGAACGATGATCGGGTATGTGACCACGGAGTAGGACCAGCACCGCGGAGTACACCCCCTGGCCTATGTCAACCCCAACAACGAAGTCACCCCCGTAGTGTGAACCGCCGACCTGGATGTGGAGCTCGCCGTCCTCTGTCCAGATGCATCCCTCGCCTCGCTCCTCGTCCTCATCTCCGGC
>CALHBU010000451.1 GCA_937930655.1 uncultured Acidimicrobiales bacterium
TCCAGGACCTGACGGTCGGGCGGGTGATACCGGCCGACCTTGTGCATCGTGTAAATGAACTGAGCTGCCACATCAGAGAGGCTAGCGAGGCGAGGCCAGCGGCAACCGCCGGGCAGTGGACGCGAAAGAGCCCCGGTCGAAACCGGGGCTCTTCCTGTACGTTCTGGCCAGCGGCGGGCAGCCGGTTAGCGCTTCTTCGCTACCTTCTTGGCAGCCTTTTTCTTGGTCGCCTTTTTGGTGGTCTTCTTGGCCACCTTCTTGGTTGCCTTCTTCTTGGTGGCCTTCTTGGCCGGTGCCTTCTTCTTCACGGCCTTCTTGGCAACCTTCTTCTTGGTCGCCTTTTTGGCCGCTGCCTTTTTCTTGGTTGCCACTGGGCTTTGACTCCTTGGTTGTTGCGACGCAGGGAACGATCCATCGGTCAGTGCGGATGAATCTTCCCGTGTCGCCTGAACGTCGGCTGATGGTAGTAAGTGAGCGTCATCGGTCGGGGGACCCTCGTCGTCCGCCGAAGCGCCTGCTGCGCTGGTGGTGGTCTCTTCGTCGGCCACCATCTCGCCAACCGACACCAACTCGACGTTGATGCCACGGCGCTCTGAGTCGAGCGACACCACCTTGACTCTCGTCTGTTGACCCTTGCGTACAACGTCCCTTGCCTTGGTCGGTGGCGGGTCGCCCATTGCCTTGCTCGGTAGGTAGCAAAGTGCCTCACCGACCAGGACGTAGCACCCGTGGGAGCTGAACTGATCGACGATGCCGTCGGCTTCATCGCCGAGGCCGTGGCTGCTGACGAATCCGAGGAATGCGAGCGGTGCGTTGAGTTCGCTACCGGAGGAGGAAGTGTTGGTTGCCTCCTGCTTCCGTCCGCCGCGGGGCCGTCGACTGCGCTTCTGGCCGGTTCCGTTGTTGGCCTCGTCGCCATTGCGAGCGTCCTGATTGCCACCGGCGTTCGAACCCCTGGACCTGGCTTGCTTGGTCGGAGGAGGTGGGTTGCTCTTGTCCGGAGTCGGTGGTGGTCCTGTGGCCCGCTTCGAGGCCTTTGCCGGTGCCTTCTTGCGGCCACTCTTTTTGTCGCCACGTCCACCACGGGCTTCACGAACGGCTCGCCTGGAAGCCGGTCCCCGGACGGGAACCCGGGCGACAAAGACCCAGCCAACATGTTCGATGGGCTTGCCGCCGATGAGGCGGCCCTCGTCGAACAGCCAGTCGTGTTCTCCGTGAAACTCTTGGAACGAGTCGTTGGAAAGGACGGCCGCATCGGCTTTCTCGGCGACCATCAAGATGAAGGCGTCTCCCCGGCCGACGACGCCTGCTGGCGGCATAATGATCTCGCCGGCATCGACTGCCGCTTCGAAATCAGGTTTTTCGGGGTCTTCTATACGGTGAGCAAAGGTCGCGTCGACGATCACAGTCACCGAGTCGAAGCTACGTTCAACGAGGACGGCGCGAACCGCCTCGTCCAGTTGCTTCAGGCTCGGGAGATTACGCCCTTCCGTGGCGATGTTGGATCCGTCGACCACGAGATGCCGTGGCGATGATGTCATGAGGGCTCCAGTACACCACTGTTCGACCAAGAACACCCGCATCGACGAAGAAGCTTCGTCATCGGGCGACGGCGTGCGTAGGATCGTCCATCGTGATCACTGCAGTTCTTTTCGACTTCGGCGGCGTAGTTTTGAGCTCCCCCTTCGAAGCTTTCAATCAGTTCGAAGCGGCTAACAATCTTCCGCCCGACATTATTCGCACCATCAACACCACCAACCCCGACAACAATGCGTGGGCCAAGTTGGAGCGCAGCGATGTCAGCCCCCGTGAGTTCGGAGAGTTGTTCTCGGCCGAGGCGGCAGCGTTGGGCTACGAGGTTGACGGTTCAGCCATCCTTGGCCTGCTGTCGGGGGAGATCCGACCGGAGATGGTCGAAGCTCTGCGCCGCATCGGCGAGGCCGGCTTCAAGACTGCCTGTCTGACCAACAACTTTGTGTCCCACGAAGACCGGGGGAGCGGTGTCGATTCGTCCGACCCGGAACGGGCAGCTGCATTGAAGAAGATCATGGCCATGTTCGACGAGGTTGTTGAGTCGGCCAGGGTTGGTATCCGAAAGCCGGAACCCCGCTTCTACGAGATTGCGCTCGAGAAGCTTGGTATCGAAGCGAGCGAGGCGGTGTTCCTCGACGACCTTGGTATCAATCTGAAGCCGGCGCGGGCCATGGGCATGACAACCATCAAGGTGCTGTCGGCTGACCAGGCTCTCGCTGATCTGGAAGAGATCATCGGTCTGAAGCTGCGCTAGCGGGTTCTCGCTACTCGGCAATGCCGCTGAAGGCCCGCTCCAACAGTTCGGCCTGTTCCTGGCGGTGGACGGCAATTGATCCGGTGGCCGGACTGCCTGATTCGGCGCGGCTGACTCGCCTGATGTCGTGGCTGGCACCGTGGGCTTCGTAGAGGCGGCCCTTCACCGCGTTCCAGGCGCCCATGTTCTCCGGCTCTTCCTGGAGCCAGATGATTCGCTTGGCGTTCGGATGGGCGGCAACCACCTCGGCCACCTGTTCCTTCGGCCACGGGTAGAGCTGTTCCACCCGCGTGATGAGCGAGGGCGAGGCGATCTCGTCCCGTCGAGCAATGGCGTCGAGTGCGACCTTGCCCGTGGCGAAGATGAGGTCGGTG
>CALHBU010000452.1 GCA_937930655.1 uncultured Acidimicrobiales bacterium
GCAGGACCTCCTTCCGGTTCTCGAAAAGGTCATGCAGTCGGGCAAGCCGCTGCTGATCATTGCCGAGGACATCGAGGGCGAAGCCCTCGCCACTCTGGTGGTCAACAAGATCCGTGGCACCTTCGCCTCGGCCGCCGTCAAGGCCCCCGGCTTTGGTGAACGTCGCAAGGCAATGCTGCAGGACATGGCCATCCTCACCGGAGCCGAGGTTGTCTCCGAGGAGATCGGTCTCAAGCTCGACGGTGTCACTCTCGACATGCTGGGCACCGCTCGCAAGGTCGTGATCTCCAAGGACAACACCACTCTCATCGAGGGTGCTGGAGCCAAGGGCGAGGTCGAAGGTCGGGTCAGCCAGATCAAGGCCGAGATCGACAACACCGACTCTGACTGGGACCGTGAAAAGCTCCAGGAACGTCTGGCCAAGCTGGCCGGCGGCGTCGCTGTCGTCCAGGTCGGCGCAGCCACCGAGGTTGAGCTCAAGGAAAAGAAGCACCGCATCGAAGACGCCCTTTCGGCTACTCGGGCAGCTCTTGAAGAGGGAGTTGTCGCCGGTGGCGGCACCGCTCTGCTGCGGGCTCGTCCGAACGTCGCCAAGGTTGTCAAGAAGCTCAAGGGCGATGAAGAGACTGGCGCCCAGTCGGTCTTCCGTGCCCTTTCCGCTCCTGCGATGCTCATCGCCTCCAATGCTGGCCTCGAGGCCAGCATTATGATTGCCAAGGTCGAAGAGGCCGAGGGCAACGTCGGTCTCAACGCTGCAACCGGCGTCATCGAAGACCTCATGAAGGCCGGCATCACAGATCCGGCCAAGGTCACCCGGGCTGCGCTCCAGAACGCTGCGTCCATCGCAGCCCTGGTGCTCACCACCGAGGTGCTCGTGTCCGATCTGCCTGAGGAAGGCGGCGGTATGCCGCCAATGCCTGACATGGGTGGCATGGGCGGCATGATGTAACCAGCGCCCCGGCGCTCGTTCTACCGAAACTGGCAGTTGAGGGTGGGGTCCGCCCCGCCCGCAGCTGCCAGTTTCGCCGTTTTACGCCCCGAGGGCCTCGGGGGTTGCCGGATCGAGGATCTCAAAGGTCCTGAATTGGCCGGTGGCTTCTATTGCGGCCAGGGCTTTGCCGTGGGCCGACGCCGCCTTGGGGAGATTCGGGGTGAGGACAATCACACGGGCTTCAGGGTCGATGGTCCGGAGAACATGAAGGCGGCCGAGAAGTGCCCAGACCGCCTCGGCCCGTTGCAGACCCGGCCGGCTGGTAGTGAAGGCGCCGGCGACGTCGACCCAGAAGCTGTCGCCGTTGGGGCTGGTCACGAAGAAGTCGAAGTCGAGCTTGGCGGCGGGGGAGCGGGGCCTTTTAAGGAAGGTGAAGCCCGCTGCCGACAACGTACCGTGGGCGATGTCCTGCGCCTTTCGGTGCTGATCGACCGCAGCCGTGGTGAAGACGTCCTGGCGCTCATCCGCATTGAGATCTGTCAGCGGGACAGCGTCGAGACGGGCCAATCGGTCAATCTCGTCGCCGAGACGATTGGTGGCCAGTTCGACGTAGCGCGGATCGGTGTCGTATCCCACCCCAATTCGGCCGGTGCGAGCAGCGGCCACCACCGTGCTTCCACTCCCGAGGAAGGGATCGAGGACGAGGTCACCCTCGTAGGTGTAGAGATCGATGAGCCGTCGCGGGAGTTCGACCGGGAACGGCGCCGGGTGCCCCACTCTGGTTGCCGATTCGGCGTCGATCTCCCAGACATCCTTGGTCACATCAACAAACTCGTCGTTGGTGATGGTCGACTGGTGTGGTAGGCCCTGCTTGGCGCGGTCCTTGGCCGTGATGGCCCGCGCGAACGAGCCTTTGCTGGCCACGATGACCCGCTCAGTGTTGTCACGAAGCACCGGATTGCTGGCTTTGGCGAATGAGCCCCAGGCACAGGAGCCGCCCGACGCCTTGGCCTTCTGCCAGATGATCTCGCCCCGCAACAGGAGACCGAGTTGGTCTTGCAAAATGGCGATGACATCGGCGGCCAGACTCCGGTACGGCTTGCGCCCGAGGTTGGCGACGTTCACTGCTATGCGCCCGCCCGGTTCGAGGACCCGGACGCATTCAGAGAACACGTCGCCGAGCAGGGTCAGGTACTCGATGTAGGTCTCCGGTACCGCCGAATCGGAGCCACTGGTGACGGCTAGTTCGTACTCCTTGCCCACGAAGTACGGGGGGGAGGTGACAACCAGCGCAACGCTGTTGTTGGGAAGCTGGGACATATCCGCCGATGAACCCAGAAAGCAGGCTCCGCGGCCAAGTTCGGTGATGAGCTCGGTGGGCCGTTCGACATGTTGGTCGTCGGAGAGTTGTGGTGGCGAGAATCGGGCGTAGAAGTCCGATGCATCATGTCCCTCCCGCCGACCAGCACCGAACGCGGTGGTCTTGGTTCCGCGCCGAGGTTTGGTCACCAGCCAAGCATAGGTGCCCTCTCAAAGGCTCGACTGTCGCTTCTCAAAGGCGAAGGATCTGGCCCGAGGCGAGAAGACGTTGTTGGTTGGTGGTCTGAACTACCGCCCCTGCCCGCGAAGACACCGATGTGTTGGAGCAGCCTCCGTCGGCTTCTGTTTGATAGTTGATGCGCACCGCGGTGGCGTCGACCCGTTGGCCGCGGTGGTCGAATCCATGGAGGTCAGACCACGCCACTTCGACACTCGGCGCATCGCACGGGGCAAACACTTCGCTCCAGACCATCGGACTGGAGAGGTGGGTGGCATCGACCCACAGGTCGCGGACCACCGTTTCGCTCCCGCTACGGAGATCGATCAGCGAGCCTCGCCAGCCCTGTTGTGGCGACCGGGCGATCCGGTACTGGTACTTCTGGCCCGCTTCCCACCGGAAGGTCGAGGTGTTGACGTTGCCTACCGCAGAACCGAGCGACGAGGTGGAGCCGGCGAGCTCTCCTCCACCGTGTCGATAACCGCCCCAGTTCAGAGCTCCGTTGTTCGGATAGTCGGGGTGGTGTTGCAACCCGAAGTGGCCGGCCCCCATTGGCTGGTTGCCCCGCTGGAAGCTGGCTTGCAGAGCCCAGAAGTAGAGCCAAGGACTGGCCGGCGGCGTCACGACCTCGAACGTTGCCCGAACCTCGACCAGCGGGACCGATGGGACCTGCCAGAACGCGTGCATGGAACTGGCGCCGTTGCTCGACGTTGGGAGACCGCTGGTCCGTTGGCCTGACGGTTTGACGGATTGCCGTGCCGTTGGGGGAGAGTATGAACCGAACGCACGGCGGAGAAAGTCGAAGGCCATCGGGGCCGATACTCGCGCAGGTAGCCTCCGAACATGGACAAACCCGTACCGGATCCGGCAAAGCTTCTCGAACACTGGATGGGTTGGGAGAAGGGTGACACCACGCCCGGAGATCTGCTCAAGGAGCTAAAGAAGGGCGGCTTGCGGGACGTTCTCGAGGCCTTGGTCTCGGGACCCGCGGCCTGACGAGCATGTGAAACGACTCACCCAGGCTCAGGCTCGTCGCATTGCTCTTGGGGCCCAGGGCTTTGGCGATGCCAAACCAAAGGGAGCTCCCGACGTTAGGTCCTTTCGGCGGGCCCTGGGCCGGATGTCGATCCTTCAGCTCGACTCGGTCAACGTCGTGTGTCGATCCCACTTCCTGCCGATGTTCGCCCGCCTTGGGGCCTACGACCGCGATCGGCTTGATCGTTGGCTCTGGGAATCGGGGGAAAATGCTGAATACCTCGCCCACGAAGCCTCGATCACCACCATGGATTTGCATCGCCACCTGAGGTTTCGCATGCGAAGTCCGCGCTGGAAATCAGGGGCGGAGTTCGAGAAAGAGGAACAGCGCTATCTTGCGGCGGTGTTGGATGAAATAGGTCGAGAGGGCCCGCTGTCGGTCAGCGATCTCTCCGATCCCGGTGAACGAACCGGTCCCTGGTGGGGCTACTCCAAGGGAAAGATGGCCCTTGAGTGGCTGTATGTCACCGGTCGCCTCGCCATTCACAAGCGCACCAAGACATTTCTCACTGTCTATGACCTGCCGGAGCGAGTAATCGATCCCAAGGTTTTGGATCTTCCCGACCTTGATGACGACCGTGTGTTCAAGGATCTTCTGGTTCTCGGCGCCAAGAGCCACGGTGTCGGCACCGCTACTGATCTGGCCGACTACTTCCGATTGAAGATGCCGGTGGCTCGTCCGTTGCTCACCCAGCTGGTGGCCGATGGCGAGCTTGAACCAGTAGAAGTCGTTGGGTGGGACAAACCGGGATACCTGCACCCCGAGGCAGTCAGACCTCGAGGCATCAGGGCCCGAACTCTTCTGAGTCCCTTCGACCCGGTCGTGTGGTTCCGACCCCGGGCCGAGCGACTGTTCGACTTCCACTATCGAATCGAGATCTACGTCCCCGAGCCGAAGCGGGTGTACGGCTACTACGTCCTGCCTTTCCTGCTCGGCGATGAGCTGGTGGGCCGGGTCGACATCAAGGCTGACCACAAGGCGGGACGTCTGCTGGCTCGCGGTGTTTTTCACGAGGAGGGTGTGGACCGGACTGCGGTGGCTCCGGAACTGGCTCAAGCACTCACCGAACTAGCTGATTTCCTTGATCTCGAGGAGGTTGAGGTAGGGCGCAGGGGCAACCTGGCCGAGGAAGTACGAAAACGGGTCTGACGGCGCGTCTCGCCGCCGATAGATTGTCCCCTTCCCCTAGGGCGCCTGTCCTAGTGAGTGCGGGAGGACAACGTGGCTGACATCGAGATCGGATTGGGCAAGACGGCCCGGCGCAGCTTCGGGCTTGACGAGCTCTCGCTGCTTCCTAGCCGGCGAACTCGGGAGGTCGATCTGGTCGACCTGCGGTGGCAGATCGATGCCTACGAGTTCGATCTACCGATTCTTGGCTCGGCCATGGACAGCGTGACCAGCCCGGCAACCGCGTCGGCCTTGGGTGCGCTTGGCGGGCTCGGGGTGCTGGATCTCGAGGGTCTCTGGACCCGTCACGAGAATGTCGATGAGTTGTTGGCCGACCTCTCGGGCCAGACGGAAGAACAGGTCCTGGCCAAGCTGCGCCAGCTTCACCAAACACCGGTCGATCACGATTTGGTTGTTCAGCGCATCAAGGAGCTTCAGGCGGCCGGCGGCTACACGGCTGGTGCAGTCTCGCCCCGACGGGTTGCCGACATGGCGCAAACCCTGTTGTCGGCCGAACTCGACCTGGTTGTTATCCAGGGCACGGTTATTTCAGCCGAGCACGTGTCGACCAACGATGACCCGTTGAATCTCAAACAGTTCGTCCGGGAGTTTGAGACCCCGGTGATCGTCGGCGGTTGTGCCAGCTATCAGGCAGCGCTGCACCTGATGCGTACGGGGGCGGCCGGTGTTCTCGTCGGAGTCGACGGGGGAGCGACCGCAACCACCGGTTCGGTTATCGGCGTCGGGTCAGGCATGGCCACTGCCATTGCCGATGTTCGGGCCGCCAGGATGCGCCATCTTGACGAGACCGGCGTCTATGTCCATCTCATTGCCGACGGTGGCATGCGGTCGGGAGGCGACATCGCCAAGGCCATCGCCTGTGGGGCCGATGCGGTGATGCTTGGTTCGCCGCTGGCGGTTGCCGACGAGGCGCCCGGCCACGGCTGGCATTGGGGCCGATCGACATTCCACCCCGAACTTCCCCAGGCCGAGCTGGCCAGGGTCGATTCGCTCGGACCGCTCTCGGCCATTCTCAATGGTCCTGGCCGGGCCGCCGACGGTCGACTGAATCTCTGTGGTGCGTTGCGGTCGTCGATGGCGACCCTTGGGTACGAGACGGTCAAGGAACTTCAGAAGGCTGAGCTGGTGGTCGTCCGTGGCTGATGGTGCCGCCGCTCCGCCAGAGCAGATCGTCTATGTCGTCGACTTCGGCGCCCAGTACGCCCAGCTGATCGCCCGTCGGGTCCGAGATCTCAACGTCTATTCCGAGATCGTGCCTCACACCATCACAGCCGAGGAGTTGGCCGCCAAGAATCCGGCCGCTCTCATTCTGTCCGGTGGCCCCAAGAGTGTGAGGGTCGAAGGAGCCCCCGAGCTCGACCCTGCCATCTACGATCTCGGGCTTCCCACCCTCGGCATCTGCTACGGGGCCCAACTTCTGGCCAAGCAGCTGGGGGGCGAGGTCAGTCGCTTCGATCAGGGCGAGTACGGCCGCACCGCCGTCACCAGGAACACAGCCGTCAGTAGTGATAGCCCGGGTCGGCTGCTGGCTGACCTGCCGAGTGAGTATTCGGTGTGGATGAGCCACTTCGATGCCATCTCGGCGCCGCCCGAGGGAGCGACCACCACCGCCAGCACCGCTAGTGCCCCAGTGGCGGCATTCGAAGACGTCGATCGACAGATCTACGGCGTTCAGTACCACCCCGAGGTTGTTCACTCCGAGCACGGTCAGGCGATCATGGAGAAGTTCCTCCTTGGCGAAGCTGGCCTGAGCCCTGACTGGACCATGGGCTCGATCATTGAGTCGGCGGTTGAAGCAATCCGCGAGCAGGTCGGGGACGGGCGGGCCATCTGCGGTTTGTCCGGAGGGGTCGATTCCGCCGTGGCGGCTGCCCTTGTCCACAAAGCCATCGGACCCAGGCTTACCTGTGTGTACGTCGACACCGGCTTGATGCGTCTGAACGAGTCTGACCAGGTGGTAGAGACCTTCCAACGGCACCAGGGCATCGAGCTTGTTCATGTCCGGGCCGCCGAACGCTTCTTCGAGGGTTTGGCCGGCACGTCCGAACCAGAAGCAAAACGCAAGATCATCGGCGAGCTTTTCATACGGGTGTTCGAAGAAGCAGCCGGTGGTCTCGACGATGCCGACTTCCTGGTGCAGGGAACCCTGTACTCCGATGTGGTCGAGTCGGGCACCGGCGACACGACCGCCACCATCAAGAGCCATCATAATGTGGGCGGTCTGCCCGACGATCTGCAATTCGATCTGGTTGAGCCTCTCCGCAATTTGTTCAAGGACGAAGTTCGTCGGGTCGGTAGCGAGCTGGGACTCCCCGACGAGATCGTGTGGCGTCAACCGTTTCCCGGCCCCGGGCTCGGTGTTCGGATCATTGGGGAGGTCACACCGGACAAGGTGCATATTCTCCAGCAGGCCGATGCCATCGTGCGCCAAGAAATCAAGGGCGCCGGCCTTGAGCGGGAGATCTTCCAGAGTTTCGCCGTGCTGGCCGATATCCGAACGGTGGGGGTTATGGGCGACGAACGTACCTACGCCCATCCGATCATCATCCGGGCCGTCAATAGCGACGACGTCATGACCGCTGACTGGGCTCGGTTGCCCTATGACCTGATGGAGACGATGTCGAGTCGCATCATCAACGAGGTCGAAGGGGTAAACAGGGTGGCGTATGACATTACGTCTAAGCCGCCCGGCACCATCGAGTGGGAGTAGCCCCAAACAGTTGAGCTAACTCATTCCTGTGAAGCCAACGAGCAGGAGCCAAGCCACAACGACCACCAACACGCCGACTCCGCGGAGTATCCGCATTCGATGCTCGCCGGCCCACGCTTCGTCGGCTAATTCCCTCAGCTCGTCGTCAAGTTTCACCACCCGTAGCTCGCGCACGACCAGGGGAGCGGTCAGCACGAAGGCCACCGCGAGCAGACCGAGTACGAGAGCCAGGAGTGGAATCAAGAACAGGGTGTAGGTACGAGTTGACGCCCAGCGGTTCACCGACCGCCCGACCTGCCATCGTTCGAGAGGCGACAGTGCCGGTTCGCTGCCGCTCAGTTGGGCCGTTTTGGCCAGGCATTCCTGGCTCTCCTCGAACCAGCCGAGTCCGGCGTAGCTCGCGGCCAACGTATTCCAGGCGGTGATTGAATCGGGCTCGATGGTGAGCGCCTGTCGGGCATAGCGGTCGGCCTGGTCGAAGTCGTGGTTGGCGAGCGAGGAAGCGGCCAGCGCGTTCCAGGTCGAGGCCTGTCCACGATGAGAGCTGGTTAGCCGGTAGGTCGCGGCATCGAGGTCTTCGTCGTTCTTGGCATGGGCGGCCGCCACCACGGTCAGTTCATCGAGTTCGGCATCGGTAGGACGGAGCCGTCGAGCCGATCGGAGCACCGTGAGTGCTGATTTCCATTCTCGGTCCAGCACCATGGCCCGTGCTTCGTCGACAAGGGCCTGCCCGGCACCGTCGGGATCGAATGTCTGTGGCTCTTTGAGGCCGCGGGGCGTAAGCCTGGTAGAGGTCGTAGTCGCCATCTCCTCTCTATCGGCGTCCCCCGACCTGCTGTGAGGAGAGAGCAAGGGGATAAGACAGTGGAGGATTCGCTCACCGAGCCAGGGTTTGGCGGGATTGGCTGTCGGATGTCCCGACTAGGGTGGCCATCAATGGCGGAGTCCGATGTTCTTGCCGATCTCAATCCAGCGCAGCTCGATGCGGTAACCCATCAGGGTGGGCCGCTGCTCGTGGTGGCTGGCGCCGGGTCGGGGAAAACCAGGGTGCTGACCAGGCGCATCGCCTGGATGATCGAGAACGGCCATTCACCGTTCGAGATTCTGGCCATTACCTTCACCAACAAAGCGGCCAACGAAATGAAGCATCGGGTCCAGGCCTCGGTCGGCCCCGTCGCCCAGAAGATGTGGGTATCCACATTCCACTCGGCCTGTGTTCGAATTCTGCGGCGAGACGCATCTCATCTTGGCTACCCGTCGGGGTTCACCATCTACGACCAGGCTGATTCCCGGCGTCTCGTGGGCTATGTCATCCGTGATCTCAACATCGATCCAAAACGGTTCCAGCCCCGATCGATGCACAACGCCATCAGCTCGGCCAAGAACGAAGGTTTGAACGCGGGGGAGATGGCCGAGCGGGCAACTGTTCCCCCGGAACGAAAAGCAGCCGAAATCTACGCTGAGTACCAACGGCGACTGGTTCAGGCCGGCGCCATGGACTTCGACGATCTGTTGCTCAATGCCGTTGTGCTGTTTCGCAAGCACCCCGAGGTCCTGGCTCACTACCAGCGGCGGTTCGGCCAGCTTCTGGTCGACGAATACCAGGACACCAACAGTGTTCAGAACGAGTTGGTGGTGCAGCTGTCGAAGGATCATCGGCAGGTCACCGTTGTCGGCGACAACGACCAGGGTGTCTACGGTTTCCGCGGGGCAGACATACGTAACATTCTTCAATTCGAAGAGGCGTTCCCCGACACGACGGTCGTTCTCCTCGAACAGAATTACCGCTCTACCCAGACCATTCTCGACGCTGCTAACGCCGTCATCACCAACAACTTCGGTCGCAAACCCAAGAACCTTTGGACCGAAACCGGCCCGGGGGAGCGCATCAAACGGTTCCACGCCGACGACGAAGTCGATGAGTCGCAATTCATCGCCAATGAGCTGGCCCGCTTGCACGATGGCGGCGACTATCGCTGGGGCGACATGGCCGTGTTCTATCGCACCAACGCTCAGTCGAGAGTGCTCGAGGAATACTTCATGCGGGTCGGTATCCCGTACAAGGTTGTCGGGGGTACCCGCTTCTACGATCGCAAGGAAATCAAGGACGCCCTCGGCTATCTGAAGGCCACCGCCAACCCCAACGACGAAGTTTCGGTCAAACGAATACTCAACACACCAAAACGGGGTGTTGGCGATATGTCGATCACCAAGGTCGACGGCTTTGCCACCATGCATGGCTACACCTTCACCCAAGCCTTGGAACGGGCCGACGATGCCGGGGTCTCGGGTACGGCGGTAAAGGGCATTGCCTCCTACCTTCAGCTGATGGCCGGCTTCGAGCTGGAGCTCGACAAAGGGCCAGCTCACGTGCTGGAGGCCATTCTTCGAGACACCGGGTACGTGGCCGAGTTGGAAGACGAACGCTCGATCGAAGCCGAGGGGCGGCTGGAGAACCTGCAGGAGCTGGTGGGTGTCGCGCGCCAGTTCGAAACGGTCGACGAGTTCCTCGAACAGGTCAGCTTGGTGGCCGACACCGACCAGCTGGACGACGATGACTCAGCCGTTGTGCTGATGACCCTTCATGCAGCCAAAGGGCTGGAGTTCCCGGTTGTCGCCATAATTGGCATGGAAGACGGTGTCTTTCCCCACCTTCGAGCACTCACCGAGCCCGACGAGCTGGAGGAAGAACGTCGCCTTTGTTACGTGGGTCTCACCAGAGCCGAGGAGCGGTTGTATCTCACCCACGCGTGGAGCCGGATGCTGTTCGGGCAGACGCAATACAACCCGCCGAGCCGGTTCCTCGACGAGATCCCCTCGGAGCTGATCGAGGAGGCCGAGGGTTCCCGAGGCACAGGAAAGCGTCGAAACTCAACGGTCTTTGGTTCGTCCGGTACCCGGTCGTCGGGGGATTCGTTCGAGGGGCGCGATCGGATCGTCGATACCGCCCTCAAACCGTCAGGGCCCTCACTTTCCGGCGCCGACGAGCTCGATCTCCGCACCGGCGACGACGTCATGCACAACAAGTGGGGTGAAGGCGTGATTCTCGAGATTCGAGGCAGTGGAGACAAGGCAGAGGCCGTTGTTCGGTTCCCCGATGTAGGCGAAAAGACGCTGCTACTGGCCTGGGCTCCGCTTCAGAAGGTGTAGTGCGGGGAAGCCTGAGTTTTCGGTGAGGGCGGGTCTAGGCCCTGGTCGGCGCGTAGGGGGACTCGCCGGTGTCGGTGAACCTGATGTGGGATGACCATGTTGCGCCGCTCGGGTCGGCCTGAAGATCGAACTGATGCAGGGTGAAGCCGGGCGGGTCGTTGATCAGCGTGACCGAAGCGTCGCTTCGGAAGTCGAGGCCGATGTGTTGCACCGTGGAGATTCCGACCTGCGCCGGGATACCGGCGATGGCCGAGGTGATTGGTCGATGGAGATGTCCGCACAGAATCCGGCAAACACCAGAATGCTGCTCGAGCACGTCGTTGAGGAGGTCGAGACCCAGGAACCCGCTGGCGTCCATCCATTCGATGCCCGACCGGAATGGGGGATGGTGCAAGGTGAGCAGCACCGGTCCGTTGGCGGCGTCGATGGCCGATGCCAACCATTCGGCCCTGGGTTGATCGATCTCGGCACCAGCTTTGCCAGGGATGATGCTGTCGAGCCCAATGATGTCGAGGCCGCCAACGGTGGTGGCCCAGCTGGCGTGGTCGGCATCGGCCCAGGGAGTCTGGGGGAAGGCGGCGCGGAGGCGGTCGCGGTCGTCGTGGTTCCCCGGGATGGGAAGGACCGGCAGCGCGAGCTCGGAGAAAAGAGAAACCAGAGCCTCGTACTCGGGCTGTGGGCCGGAATTGACCAGGTCGCCAGTGGCCAACACCGCCTCGGGGGCAACGGCTTCGGCATTGAGCGCGTCGATGGCCTGGGCCAATCGTCCGTTGTTGTCGACATAGCGGTGCTCGTCGCTGGCTGGGTCGAGTACATGAGTGTCAGACAGCTGGGCCAGCAACATGGGTTCAGTCTTCTTCCTCGTTCAGAGAATCGTCCGAGAGGTCGGTGGACGAGTCGGTCTCAGTTTCTCTATCGGCTGCATTGATGTCGACGGTGAGGTTGCCATCGGGCCCGACAACGATGGGGTAGCGGGCCAGGCCGGTGCCAATATTGTCGTAGACGGTGCCGTCACAGCTGTCGACGAACGTTTCGTCGTCGGCCTGCCATTTGACGTTGCAGTCCCGGGACGAGGCTGCGGGCCGAGCAGCGAACGCATGCCAACCGGTCTCGAAATCGTCGCCAACGTGCTGGATGATGATGTCCCGGTCGCGCCCCTCGATGAGGTCCGGGAGCAGCCAAGGCCCCTGATCTTTGATGAAATCGGCGGTGGACTCGGCCTGACCGGCCACGAAGACCTCTTCGCCCAGGTTGATGTCGATCTGTCCCGACCCGGCCAGTTGTCCGGCCCGAGCAAACAGAAAATACATGGCGGCGAACGCAGCCACGGTGGCAAAGGCAAGGATGGCGAGCTGGCGGGACCCGCCGGACCGACCGCTGGCTACTGGCACCCTGACTCCTGGCCGGTGATTGGGTTCTGTGGTTTGCGGCTCACCCCCCTAGTATCGCCTGAGCAAACCCCGACCAACGAGGCGGAGGCCCCACAACGTGGATCTTCTCGAATATCAAGGCAAACAGTTCTTCGCGACCTACGGCATTCCGGTGT
>CALHBU010000453.1 GCA_937930655.1 uncultured Acidimicrobiales bacterium
GCCAGCCCACCACTACGTATCTTGGGTTATCAGTTTCTGACCTACTCGAACATCGGTGCTCTGCTCGAGCGCTCGATCGAGGTCGTCGTAGAGGTCCTCGAGATCTTCGAGGCCCACTGACAACCGCACCATGCCGTCACCGATCCCAACATCGGCCCGAGCCTCGGGCGAGAGTCGTCGATGAGTGGTGGTGGCCGGGTGAGTTACCAGGCTCTTGGAGTCGCCGACATTGTTGGAGATGTCAAACAGTTGGAGGGAATCGAGAAAGTCAAAGGCCCGCTCCTTGCTGTCGAGGTCGATGGTGAGGATGGTGCCGCCCGCTCGCATCTGCTGACGAGCGAGGTCGTGCTGGGGATGCGATTCGAGCGAGGGATACCGCACCACCGAGATCCGCTGGTCGTCGTCGAGACGGCTAGCCAACGACGCTGCGCTGCGGCACGACTCATCGACACGAAGTTTGATGGTCTCGAGACCCTTGGCCAGCGTCCATGCGTTGAACGGGCTGAGCGACGAGCCTGTATGGCGAAGAAACTGCATGAGTTCCTCGCCCACATAGCTCGCTGGCCCCAGTACCGCCCCGCCCATGGTTCGACCCTGCCCATCGATGTGCTTGGTGGCGGAATAGACAACGATGTCGGCACCAAGTTCGAGCGGCTTCTGAAGTACCGGGCTGGCAAAAACGTTGTCGACGATCACGAGGGCCCCAGCGGCGTGGGCCATCTCGGCAACTGCGGGCAGATTAATGATCTCGAGCCCGGGGTTGGAGGGCGTTTCGAGGAAGACGGCCTTGGCCCCGCCGGCAAGCGCTTGCTCCCACGCCTCCAACGATCGGCCATCGATCTGAACGGTGTCGGCACCGAAGCGGGGAAGAATCTCGTCGATGATCACATGGCAGGAGCCAAACAGTGCCCGACTGGCGACCACTCGGTCGCCCGCGCTGACAATGCACGCCAGGGACGCAAACACAGCAGCCATGCCACTGGCCGTTGCCATACAGGCTTCGGCTCCTTCGAGCAGACGGAGACGTTCCTCAAAGACCGAAACCGTTGGGTTGCCGTAGCGGGAGTAGATGTAGCGGTCTGTCTCTCCGGCAAAGGCGGCCTCGGCTTCGGCTGCGCTGCCATAGACATAGCCCGAGGTGGCGTAGATGGCCTCGGCCGTCTCGTCGAACGCCGAGCGGACCAAGCCGCCTCGCACCAGTTTGGTGGCCTCACCGAGTGTCTCGTTGCTCATGCCGAACCTCAAATCACTTAAACCAGATCGGAGTAGTCAACAATAGCGGGACAATCCTGCTCTCCCCCTCGAGGCTCGAGCGCTGGTCCTTCTCAAAGGGACGGCGATGCTTCAGCTCGGACGCTCGATCTCGTGCACCTCGAAGAAGTGAGCATCAAGGCTTCGGGGAGGGTTGGCGGCCATTGCCTCGCGGAAGCTGGCCATGTGACCCGTGGCGAAGTGGGCCAGCAGGCAGTCCATGTTGTCCCACCGTTCCGTTATTCGGACCTTTTCGTCGTCGCCCAACTCGATGCTGAAGGTGTAATCCTGACAGCCGTTCTCGGCTCGGCTGGCGGCCTGCATCGTGAGCAGCGGTTCGCGAAGAGCCTCCAAGGTCGACCGATTGGCCTCGATCACGGCATTGACGATGATGTTCGGGTCTTCATCCATACCGGCACCGTAGTGACTTCGAGGCTTCCCATCCGCTAGGAAGAAGACGAAACAGAGGAGCCAAGATGCCCGACACCACCAAGCCCGCCGACGCGACAACCGAGGACGCGCTTGATGACAAAGCGCTCAAGATGTTCGGGTTCAAGGTGTGGACCTACCGAATGGGAGAACAGGTCTCGTTGATGATTCATCTCGGCGACCGGCTGGATCTGTACAAGACAATGGCTGGTCAGGGCCCCTTGGGCAGCGACGATGTCGCATCCCTGACCGGGCTCCATGAACGCTTTGTTCGCGAGTGGCTCATGGGCCAGGCGGCCGCCGGGCTGATCACTCGACACGACGACGGCAGTTTCCAGTTGTCGCCCGAACAAGCAGCCGTGCTGGCCGACGAGGAGAACTCGCTGTCGTTCGCAGCCGGTGCCTTCCGGGGCGGAACCGACCCGGCGGTACTCGACTTGATGGCCGAGGCGTTCCGCACCGGTAAGGGCCTCAGCTACGAGCAGCAAGGGCCCACTGCCGCGGCCGGGTTGGCCCGCATGACCGGCCCGTGGTCTCGTTTGGCTCTTACCTCGATAATCCTCCCTGCCCTCGACGGCGTCACGGCCAAGCTCTCGGCCGGTGCCAAGGTCGTCGACGTCGGCTGCGGCGGAGGGGTTACGTTGGCGACGTTGGCCGCTGCGTACCCGGCCACCACTTGCGTGGGCTACGACCCATCGTCGGCCGCCATCGATCTGGCTCGGCGCACGGTGGCCGAGCAAGGTCTGACCAACGTCGAGTTCGTGCAGGCTGGCGGCGAGGACATACCGGCCAGTGGCGACATCGACCTGGTGCTTACCTTTGACTGTCTCCACGACATGCCTTTCCCCAACCGAGCAGCGACCGCCATTCGCCAAGCCATCGCCGACGATGGCACCTGGCTGATCAAGGACATTCGATCCACCGGCGATTTCGAGAAGGACAGCCGGAACCCATTGTTGGCAATGTTCTACGGTTTCTCGGTCGCCTCATGCTTACAGTCGGCTATGTCTGAGCCCGGTGGACTCGGGCTTGGCACGCTCGGTCTTCACCCGAAGCGAGCAGAAGAGTTGACCACAGAAGCCGGGTTCACGTCGTTCGCAACGCACGACCTGAGCGATGCCGCCAACCTGTACTACGAGGTAAGGGTGTAGTCGCTACGGGGGCGAGGTGAGGCCGCGAAGCGCGGCGGTCCGAAGAAACTTCGGGTGATACTTGGGTCCTCCGCGGCCTAGTCACCTCTCCACATGAGATGGAGGCTAGAACACCTCGGTGAGAAGACACTTCCGACACTTCGGAGCCAGTTTCACCTTTGGAGTTCAGTCCCAAAAAGAAGGGAACTCGGAGACTGAACAGACCGCCGCGGCCGTTTCAGTCTCCGAGTCAGCTAAACCCTAGAGGACCCTCTTGCCAATCCGGACATCGGAACGAAGACCCGTCCTGGACAACCGTCACATCGCTTTCGGAACAAAAACCTGACCCAAAAACTGGAGGGAATGTTCCAGCAGATAGGCATCAGTTTCGTCTCGATCCGGGGCGTTTCTGAGAAGAAACTCGATGGCGATCGACGCCACTCCCATGAACGATGCCAGAGCGATGGCCGACAGACCACCGACCGGCTGCAGATCGAGAGATGACATGAAGCGAGCAAAGAACTCGCCCCGTTTCCCGAATCGATCCTGGTAGGACCTAGTAACAAGCGGCCCGAGCAGTGACGAGTTCAGCCACGGCAAAAGCTCGACACCCTGGCGTCGGGTCTCGGCATGGTGTCGGTGAAGGTCAACGGTTTGCGAGTAGTAGGTGGCAAAGACAGCTCTGCTGTCAGGCCGGTTCTCTTCGCTGGACTCGATCCGTTCAAGATCGTCGTGAAAGAAGTGCTCGGCGAAACTGTCAGCCAGCGATCCACCTACCTGCCTGATGAGCTGATTCTCGAACTCCCCCATCGAACCGAAGACCCGGTAGAAGTGAGCGGTTGATAGGCCGCATCTCGTGGCTGCCTCGGCGACAGTCAGGGAGGTTGCAGGACCAATGGCACTCCCCAGCAACAGCTGTGCCCCGCCGTTCACTGCGTCGACTGCGAGCCCATTCACCGACCGGCGATGGAGAGTTGTCGTCTCGGGGAGCAGACTTCCCGGTGCTGTCGGTCTCGGCTCGGCATCGATGACGCCGGTGAGCAGGGTGGCGAGAAGTTCGGAAAAGACTGCGTCGGCTTCCGGACTGTCGGTTGGTGCGAGAAGCCGACGGATCGACTCTCCGAGAAGACACAGCAGACTCCCGAACAGAACCTCCTCGGTTGGATCGGGTGGCACTGACTGACCTGCCGCTGAGCGGACAGTCTGGATGAAAGGCCACATCTCGAGGACCAGAGAGCGAAGCGTGTCGTTGACAGCCGAAGCCGTGCCGAGCTCGTCCAAGCGCTCAAACCCGCTCAAGAGCAAGGGGAAGCCCGGATCGTCGGCCAGTTGCTGAGCTCGGGCTCCAAGAACGTCTGACAGCGAACGGTCCGCCACTGATCGGACGACGGTCTGCTGCATCGCGGTCCAGACGTCGTCGTTAGGTGTTGTCTCGAGCAAGCGAATTGCTGCTTGCAATGTCAGATCCCTGAAGTCGTCGGCGCTCGCCACCGCCGAGGCCACCGTTGTCGCCGGGAGACCCGCTGCTTCGGCCGCCATCTCGACGGTCAGGAGATCAACGGGGTGGGGAAGTTCCGAGGCGGCGAAGCCAACGCTGTCCAGGAGACGTTGCTCGTTGGAACCGATGGTTGTCACGTGTCTACGGGGACAAACACGTGGTTGATGAACGAACTCAGCTGCGGGCCAAGAGCTGCGGCCGATGCTGCCGGTTGTGGGGAGTTCCGGATCAGACCCTCCAGGATCATGGCCACTGTGCCAAGAATGGCCGCCAAGTCGGCCCCCTCGACGGCGATCCCCGACCGGTGCCGTGTGTACTCGAGCACCTTGTCCAGAAACGCGCCACGTTCCTCAAAGAGATTTCGGAATGAGTGGCGTATCACCGGAGCAAGGACCGGTGAATTCAGCCATGGCAGTGCCTCGGTGCCAGGCCGGCCGGCAGCAACGTGACTGCTGACTCTCTGGAAGACCGTGTGGACGAAGTACGCCATGCCGTCGGCGGGTGAGGTATCGCTTTGTCTAGTTGCGACCTCCTGTTTGAGGTCGTCCAAGATCTGGCGGTGATGGTCGATGCCGAAGACCTCGACGAGGACATGCTCAGACCGCAGGAAGAGCCTTCGTTCGAACTCGGACCTTGAGCCAAACCTGCGGTAGAACGATGAGACCGAGATGTCGCATCGTCGGGCCGCCTCGACAACAGAGAGCGTGGTTGCTGGCAGAATCGCCCCGGTGCGCTGGAGCTCTACCCCAGCTGCCACGGCATCAGCGGCGACGCCTCTCACTTTCCGAGGATGCATATCGTCGACATCGGGGAAAAGGACCGCCCCCGACGGCTTCAGTTCAGCGTCCATTGCTTGCCGCATGAGCGAAGCCACAACAGCAGAGACTCGATCCTCCTCATCGGGGTCCTTTGCCGGGAATACCAACCGCCGCAGAGCATCGGAGAGCAGGTACAGCAATCCGGCGAACTCCGAATCGGCGGTCGGAACTAAGGGACACGGCTCGGCGAAGGCTGCATAGGCGGTACGGATGAACGGCCACAGTTCTGCGACCAGCTGGCAAAGCACGTCGTTGACAGCCAACCGGATTCCAGGGTCGTCTAGTCGTCCGAACCCGGTAAGGAACAGCGGCAGCGCCGGATCGTCAGCCAATTCTTGCGCACGAGCAGCCACGATCGGACCGAGATGCAGCTCGGATCCGTTGGCGTCGACTGTTTTCTGGAGCGCAGCCCACACTCGTGGGCCCGGAGAAGTCGACAAGGTGCGAATGGATTGTTCGAGTACCAGACAACGAAACTCGGCGGCGCATGAAACGGCCGAATCGACGGTGGATAGTGGGACGTCGGCATGGGTAGCTGCCTGCTCGACGGTGAGCAGATCCACCGGGTGAGGAATCTCCGCAGGTGTGAGAACCACACGATCCAATAGAGCGACCTCGTCGCTCGCCAAGACACCCTCTTCCACCACAAGCCGCAGGGTATGCCACCGTAGGGACCTCAACCAACAACGTTGGGCAAGATCAGCTACTGAAACGCTCTTCGAGCTCAGCGATCTCAGGAAGTCCGATGAGATCAGTAAAATCATCGAACGGCAGGAGCTCCTGGACGAAGTCACTCGGTGTGCCGTCGGCCTTCAAGCGGGTGAGAAATGCCTGCATGGCGGCGGTTGCACTCAGCAGCATCCCGATCGGCATGAGAATCACGGCGAAGCCCAACTCCGAGATATCGGAGTAGGACAACGGTGGCGTCTTGCCGCCTTCCGCCCAATTGAAGAGCAGCGGCACCCCGGCAAACTCGTTCGCTACCTGCTCCAGTTCGTCTGAACCCTGCAACGCCTCGACGAACAGCACATCAGCTCCGGCCTCATGGCATCGATGAGCCCGGCTGATGGCCTCACTCAGTCCCAGTGGTGCGCGGGCGTCGGTCCTGGCGACGAGCAGGAAGTCCGGATCGGTTCTGGCCGCGACGGCGGCCCTGATTTTTCCGACCATCTCATCGGCGCCGATGACCTGCTTGTTTTCCATGTGACCGCACTTCTTCGGAAGTACCTGATCCTCAAGATGAACGCCCGCAACGCCAGCTCGTTCGTATTCCTGAACTGTCCGAATGACGTTGATCTGGTTTCCGTAACCCGTGTCGGCATCGGCGAACACTGGCAGGGAGGTGGCAGCCGTGATTCGCCGAGCGTTGTCGACCATCTCGCTCGACCCGAGCAGTCCAACATCTGGCCGGCCCAGCAGGCTGGCCGTTGTTCCAAAGCCGGTCATGTAGAGGCCGTCGAAACCGGCTTGCTCAACCAACCGGGCTCCAAGGGCGTCGTAACATCCGGGGAGCACAAGCGGTGTCTTTGTGGAGTGTGCAGTCTCGACCAGGGCCCGAAGGGCGGCCGGGCCGGAAGAAGCCGATCCGGCAGAAGATTGTCGTAGGAGGTTCGCCATTGGTGAAAGGATCCGAGCAATCAGACGTGTGGCATTACGTCGGTCGAGAAGGCTTCGAGTCGTTCCATCGTCTGACCGAGATCGGGTGTCGGCAGGTTGACGATCATGGTGCTCACGCCTGCGGCCGCTAAGGCTTGAATGTCTTCGACCCGCTGGTCGGCCGAGCCCGTGAACAGTTGTCGACCACCGTCGGAGTGCTCGACCTCGACGTCGGAGTGGAAGGCGCAGTTGTAGGCCAAGTCGATCGACTGGGGGTCCCGGTCCACCTTCTCGGCCTCGGCGAAGAGCTTGTCCCGGCGAACGACATAGGTCTCGATGGTGTCCATCCGAAACTTGGGGTTGCTGCCGAACGGATACCAAGCGTCGCCCCGCGCCGCGGTGCGGCGGATGGCCGGCATCGACTCGCCACCAATCCAGATCGGGGGGTGCGGCGACTGGACCGGCTTTGGGTCAGCCGCCACATTGGCGAAGTCGACGAACTCACCGCTGAAGCTGGCGCTGGTTTCCTGCCAGCAGAGCTTCATGACATCGATGTACTCGTCGGTCACTCGACCCCGTGCATCGAAGTCGGGAATGTTGAGGGCCTCGAACTCTTCCTTCATCCAGCCGGCCCCGCAACCAACCGTCACCCGACCACCGGAAAGCTGATCGGTGGTAGCCAGCGACTTGGCCATGAACAGCGGATTGCGGTGAGGGACCACGATGACCGACGTGAGCAGTCTGATCTCGGTGGTGACCGCTGCCAACCAGGCCAGCAGCGTGAACTGCTCCATGCAGTCGGTGCTGCCATCGGCCGTCCAGGCAAACTCCCCTGTCTCGCTGTAGGGGTAGGTGGCGTTGACTACCGAGGGCACCACGATGTGGTCGGCCACAGTGATGACACCAAACCCGAACTGCTCGGCCGCCTCGGCTACCGCCCGAATGTCCTGAGGGTTGGCCAAAGGGCCTCGGAACGGAGCGCTGATACCGAACTGCATAGTGATGACTACCTTCTGGTCGGCTAAAGAATCTGGTCGAACTGATCGGCTACAGGATGCCCATCCGGCCGGCCGTATCGCGCAGCTCGTCCCGATGGTCAGGGTGGGCGATAGCTATCAGCCGTTCGGCTTTCTGGCCAACAGTGGCATCCCGCAGATGAGCGATGCCGAACTCGGTGACGATGGCCTGCGTGTCGTAACGGGTGGCGGTCACTGCGTTTTGGTTTATGTGGGGGACGATGCGGCTCTTGGTCCCACCGACGGCCGTTGACGGGAGTACCAGGATGGAAAGCGCATCGTTGGAAAGCGTGCAGGCTCGGAGGAAGTCGAGTTGGCCCCCGACGCCGCTGTGCTGCTCGCCGTTGATCATCTCGGAGTTGGCCTGGCCGTACAGGTCGACCTCGATGGAGGAGTTGATGCAGCGCATTTTGTGATTGCTGGCAATGGTGGCCGGGTCGAGCACGATGTCGGCCGACTCGATCCTCATCTGGGGGTTCTGATCGACGAAGTCGAAGGTCTCGGGTAGCGAGATGGTGAAGATGGCCTCGTTGGGATAAATCGTCTTGCGGCTGCCGTTGGCAACCCCGGACTCGATCAGGTGAGCCAGACCGGGGCCCACCACCTCGGTGTGCACGCCAAGGTCCTTCTTGTGGTCCATTTGCCCGAGGGCGGCCTCGGCAATGCCACCGACACCAGCCTGAATGGTCGCACCGTCGGGGATGAGTTCGTCGAGGGCCCCGACAAAGGCGTCGAGGTCGGCCGGCGGCGTGCGGTCGTCGAAGATGGGCATACCGTCGGCGTCGGCCGGCAGCTCGATGAGAGCGTCGAAGTCGTCAACATGAAAAGCGGCCCCCGGCACATGGGGCAGGAGCGGGTTGACCAAGCCGAACACCAGGTCGTCGGGTCCGCGGCTTTCTCGGTCGACGAACGCGTTGTTGGCGGCCAACGTCGAGCCAGGTCGAACGGTGCCATCGGCCTCCGGTGTTGCCACATTGAAGACAGCCACTCTCGGCTTCACGCGACGGACGAAATGGCCCCAGTCGTTGAGTCGGACAGGCAGAACTTCCGACGGAACACCGGCATTGCGGAGAATCTGGGTCCGAAAGGAAGTCATCAACCGGGCTGCCGGGTTAGCGCTGACGGCCACCCCGCCATGCCGGGGTGCCGGCATGAAGACATCGAAGCTGGTCAGATGGCTTGCCTGGCCCAGTGCTTCAAAGAACACGGTCGGTTCCGGTAGGCCGGACATCACCAGGTCGCCGTCTCGAACGTACGACGCCGCCTTTTCTGGTGTGATGATTCGGTCGGCGAATTGGTCCTGCCAACGCTGGCTTTCACTTGTCATGTTGTCCCCTGACTGTGCCACCACTGGTGGCTGGTCCCCTGTAGGGAACCTAGTCGTCCGCTTCCGGGCCGGTCAGCTCGAGACGACCGGATCCCGCGTCGAGCCGAACTTCCACACCCGTCGCCACGGCAGGACCGATCTCACCCAGGTTGGTGACGGCCGGCAGACCAAGCTCTCGGAGAATGATCGAGCCGTGGGATAGATCGCCGCCGATCTCGACCGCCACTCCTGCCACCTGACCAAAGGCTGGGACCCAACCGGCATCGACCGAACGGGCCACCAGGATGGTGGTTGCCGGGTCGAACCCATCGGGCAACGACGCCGGAGGTTCCGCGCACCGAAGCGCCACCCCTTCGACCACCCCGGCGGTAAGCGAAACACCTCGAAACACGCGAGTCCCGTCGTCGACCGCAGCGCCACCGAGCTGGGTCAGATCGTCGAAGCGACGCAGCAGATCGGGCAGCCGCAGTGTTGATCGGGCCTCGATCTGCTGCCGCCGGGCTGCCCACTTCTCGGCGGTCCAGGTGTGGCCCTCGCTCATCAACACCAGCTCGTCGATCGACAGATCCCAAACGGCGGCCCGGTCAGGCATCTGGCCAGCGGCTACCGCCTGGTCGGCAAGAGCCAGCAGCCGACCCCGGATGGTGGCGAACGATCGCATGGCCGACCAACGAATCTGCTCCCTGGCCGCCATCGGCCGGCGAGCCACTGACCACAACGGCTTGGTGACCATGGCCAGGGTCGACGATCGGGCCTTGTTCGATGCCGATCCCGAGCCAGCACCCAGTCCGCCATTGAGGATGGACGACAAGATTGGGGCTGGCTCCTCGGAGAAACGAGGGCGAGCCACATCGCTCTCGAACACCCCCCGATGGCCATGAGCCTCACACCATCGGTGCCACAACCGCTCGAACGATGGATCGTCGGGCAGGTGCCCGGCCTCTAGCTCGGCCCGAACCGAGTCGTCCCGGTTGGCCAGGGTGGTGAGCGGTTCGAGGTCATCCAACATCTGGGTGCCGGGCGTTCGCTGGGTCGAGAGATGTGCGTCCAGGACCCCAAGCCGGCGGAGCAACGCCACCGGCACCGACATGGCAGTGGCCAGCGACGACATTTGGGTTACCAGCTCGACATACACCCGGCGGAGGGCCTCCAGCGTGGCTTCAAAATCTTCGAGCCCGCTGTTAGCCAGCGCCTCGATGTCTCGTTCGGCCTGCTCGGCACGACCCACCGCTCCGAGCTGGGCGATGCCAAGACGAACCAGGGTCGGCAGCGAACGGAACAACCGAAGTGGTTGGGCTCCAATCAAGAGCTCTGGTTCGCCGCCAAGAGAATCGGCCAGTAGCGCGGTCGGCAGACCGAGGCGGCGAAGCAGATCAGTCAGCTGTGACAGGTTGATGTACGGCCGACCGGCGAACGACTCGATGAACGGTCGGTCGACCGGAAGATTGGGATCGACATCTCGGTAGAACGACATCAGGTCGTGGGCCGACGACTCCACCACCGAAGCCATCAGAACCGACGGCAGCTCGGGCAGGATCTCCTTGTGATTGGCAATGGTGAAGGTCTCGTTGCGGCGAGGCGACGCAGTAATGGGGCGTAGCTGGACAAGCCAGCACGTGGTTCCATCGTCGGCCCACTCGATGTCCCAGTCACCCTCACCGAAGGTTTGACTTACGTCTCTCATGAGCAGCGCCAGCCGCTGCTTCCAACCGGGCTGACTTGGGTCAGGCTGCTCTCGCCACCGCAGCTTCGGAAGCTGAAACTCCTCCCCCGCTTCGGCTCCCGACACCAGTGACTCGGCCAGGCCGCTCACGACGTTGACCAAGTCGTCCTCGAACTGTTGCTCGGTGAAGAGCACACCGGCTCGCTCGGCCGCCACCATCGACATGACAAGTACATCGCGACGAGCCGATGGCTCGACCGAGCCAGATTCCCTCACCCTGGCGACGGCGGCGGCCACGTCTTCCTCGTTGGCCGCTACACCAAGCTCGGTCTCGAATCGGCCAGCCATCGCCGTCGCTACACCGTCCTCGGCTGAGAAGGCGGACCGGACCGCCACCGCAGCGCTAAGCGGGCGAAGCGCGGGGCCAAGCCCAGCAGGCCCAAGATCTCCAAGGTCGGCGGCGTCAGGAACAACAAAACCGGCAGGAACCGGCAGTCCATCGGCGGCCGCTCGGTCGAGATTGGCGGCCTTGGCGCCGGCGCCGCTGGCCATCACTGCGCCCGATCCCAGTTGATGCACCGTCATATTCCGAGGGTCCGAGCCAGCTCCACCAGCACTCGCTGGTAGTCCTCGGGTTCGTCAATCATCGGATAGTGGCCCCAGTCGGGCTCGATGTGGCGGCGAACCTCAGCGAGTCGGCCCTCGACCGCTTCGGCCTGTTCGACCTGGAGCACTCGATCCTTCGCTCCCCACAGCACCACCGCAGGTGCGTTAATGGGAGGGAGGGCATCGAACCACTCGGCGGTGAGTAAGTCGAACATCACTTCGAACGCCTCGGCGTTTCGGTACTCGGCAAAGAACCGCTCGGCGTAGGGCCGGGGAGCTCCCCCGAAGGCGAACCGTCGGGCCAACTTCCGGACGGGAAACGAGCTGATGGTGAGCTTGGCCGCCCTCCTCACCACCATTGACTTCATCAGCTTGGGGAACAGGCGGCTGTCCAGATTGGCGGCCACCGGGGCATGAAGGACGAGGCCGTCAACCAGCGACGGGTAGTTGGCGGCAACATCAAGAACAAGGGCCCCGCCGATCCCGTGTCCTAGAAGCAGTCGGCGTCCGTCTACCGCTTCCAACTCGTCCACCAGAGCATCGGTGAAGGTGGCCATGGTGACCGGGCCGGAGGGCAGGGGCCGACCGGAGAAGCCGGGCAAGCTCGGGCCCCGGAGCTCGACGTCAGGGGCTAACGGCTGAGCCAGAAGCTCCCACCGAAAGCCACCACCGCCGTTTCCGTGGACAGCGACGATAGTGATGCGAGAGTCAGCAGCCATTTGCGCCAAACCTAGTCAGCGGGGCTATCAGTCAATGGCACCAGAGGCTCGAAGCGTCGCAACCCGGTCGGAATCGAACCCCAGCTCGTGAAGAACCTCCTCGGTGTGAGCATTCACCGGCGCCGATGCCGTCCGTACCTTGGTCGGAGTGCGGGAGAACTTGGCCGCCGGGCCCACCAGTGGCGCCGTCGTGCCATCCAGAAGTTCGGTTTCCTGCAGCATGTCGCGCTCGAGAATGTGAGGGTCGCGAGCAGCGGTAGCAAAGTCGTTCACCGGTGATGCCACGATGCCGGCTGTTTCCATGGCCGCCAGAATGTCCTCCGACGTGCGGGTGACGCACCAGTCGGCCAACATCTGGTCGACCTCGTCTCGTCGCTCGACCCGCTCATTGTTGGTGGCGTAACCGGGGGCCTCGGCCAGTTCCGGGCAGCCCATCAGCTCGGTGAGGGCCCTCCAATGACTGTCGAGAATGAGGGCGATGAACACATGCCCGTCGGCGCTTTGATAGCTGTTGGTCGGGGCACACACCGCCACCTGACTGCCATAGCGTGGCAGCTCAACATCTCGGGCCCCGAGGGTCAGCATGCCATTCGACTGGTAGATGATCGAGTCGAGCAACGCCACATCCACATGCTGACCCTCGCCGGTTTGATTGCGATGGTGGAGAGCGGCCAGGGCCGACATGGCGCCGTGCATGCCGGCCAAATCATCGGCCAAGAAGGTCGGTGCCTTGGTGGGTGGCCCGTCGACACTGCCGTTCAGTGCCATCCAGCCGCTGTAGGCCAGAGCCGCCGGGTCGTAACCAGGTTGCGGCGACTTCGGCCCAAACTGCCCGTACCCGCTGACCGAGAGGTAGACAATGTCCTCCTTCACTGCTCGGCAGTCCTCGTAGCCAACACCCCATCCGGCCAGCGTCCCCGGCTTGAAGTTCTCGACGACGATGTCGGCGCTGGCCACCAGTTCCAAGAACACCGCTGCCCCTTCCGCCATCCTGAGATCAATCGACATGCTGCGTTTGTTTCGGTTGACCGTCTCGGCCCCGAACGAGCGGCTGGTACCGGGAATAGTTGGGGGCCAGGTGATACCGGGATCGCCCGGCGGGGTGGTGCGAATCACATCGGCTCCAAAATCGGCAAGCAGGCAACCGGCCATCGGGCCGGCCCACGCCGTGGTGCAGTCGATCACCCGAACGCCATCGAGGGGGCCGGTCATGTCGGTGCGGGCCTGTCGGTAGAACTCCGATTTCTCCATGCCGCCGACCCTAGTTTCAGCCAGGAACCAGGGCTCAAGGCAGCGAGCCACCAAGGCTCAGAGCTGGCGGAGGTGGGGCCGGGATGCGTGCCAGACAATGAGCAGGCCGAGTCCCACCACCACGCTGGCAGTGAGCGCCAGCTGGGGGTCGGTCCGCTTGGCCAGAAGACCAAGGCTGAGCATGCCGAACGGCAACGAACCAATCGCCATGCTGAGGACACCGAGGGCTCGACCCCGCCGTGCTTCATCGACCAGCGAGATCACCAGGGCCGCCTGGGTGGAGCCAAAGCCCGATCCGGCCAGTCCGGCAACGAAGAGGGCGCCGAGGCTCAGCGGGTACCACGGGCTGTTGGCGAAGATGAGCAGCATAAGCATGGCTCCAACTGAGCCAGCGACATGGAGCAGGCCTCGTTGGGTTGGCTGCAGTCGGGAAATCAGAAACGCGCCGCACATTGTTCCGGTACCAACCGCCGAGGCCAGCATGCCGGTCGCAAAGGCTCCGACCCCGAGCTCGTCGGCGAAGGCCGGGATGAGGGGCATGAAGGCGTAGTAGAAGAAGTTCATCAGCACTGTTGTCATGAGGAACTGACGGAGGACGACGTTGGTTTCCAACAGACCGAACGCGGCCCGAAGATCACCGCCGGCACTGGTTGCCGGTTGCTCCCGGCTCTCGCCCTGGGCCACCGGGGGTTCGGCGGCCCGGCGAGATGCGGAGAACGAGCCAAGGGCCACCACATAGGCCAGACCCACCGTCAGATAGGCCACGCCGCTACTGGTCGCCTCTATCAAGGCCCCTGCCGAGAACGAGCCCAGCATGTTCCCGGCGTGCAGGGCCAAGGTCTCCAGGGCGGCAGCGTTGGTGATCAGACCGGTCCCGACCAGCCCGAAGGCGATGGCCCGGCGACTGGTCATGTCGATCACGTTGCCGATGCCGATGAACAGAATGAACGCATAGGAAAGCCACAGAGGCGCCCGATCGGCGAGCACCAACAACCCCATCAGTCCAGACAGCGGAATGAGCCCGCCAAGAGACGTTGCGACGGTTCGATGCCGCTCGATCCTGTCGGTCAGGGTTCCGGCCAGCACTCCGCCCAGGAACATGGGCGCCATGAAGGCCACGCCCACCAGCTGGACAAGCAAGGGGTCGCTCGTGTCTTCGTTGACCCGGTAGGTGGTGGTGAACACCGCCATCCACCGGGCAACGTGCCAGAGCAGTCCTGTGATCCACAGGCACCGGTAACCGGTGACTGCGAACGATGAAGAAGATGAAGAGCTGGTGGTAGTTCTCAGACGTCGATTTTGTACAGGCGAGCAGCGTTGTCCTGCAAGATCTTCTTCTGCACGCTCATGTCGAGATCCTGAATGGCGTCCCTGACCCGCTCAACGCTGTGGGGGAACAGGCAGGTGGGATGCGGGATATCGGTCTCGAACATGATGTTGTCGGCACCGATGTGATCGATGGCCGGCGCCAGCGTCTTGGACTCGAACCAGAAGCAGCCGTAGAACTGTCGCTGGAAGTACTCCGAGGGCTTCATCGAGAGATGCTTCAGATGTTCCGGCGCAGTTTCGCCGCACTGATAGTCAAGAGCATCGAGCAGGAAGGGAATCCAACCAATGCCGCTTTCGACAGAGACGAAGTTGAGGTTGGGGTAGCGCTCCGGGACATCGCTGACCAAGAGGTTGACCATCCAGCGGAGCTGGCCGAGGAAGATGGCCGCCCCTCCAAGGCTGATCTTCACATCGCCGGGCCAGGTCTCGTAGGGAACCGAACCGGACCAGTTTATGTCGCCTTCCGATGCTCCGATGTGGAAGTTGATGGGCATCTCGAGCGCTTCGCAGATTTCCCAGAAGGGGCGCCATTCGGGCTGGGCGAAGTTGGGCATGCCGGAATCGTGGGGGTTGGAGCACATGACGATGCCGCGGGCGCCCTCCTTGTGGGCTCGGTCGACCTCGGCAACTGAGGCATCGATGTCCCACCATGGCACGAGGGCCATCGGCAGAATCCGGTCGGCCGACTTCTGCTGAAGGTTCATCATCCAGTCGTTGTAGATCTCGACACAGGCAATACGGAGCGCCTTGTCTTCGACCTTCAGGAAGTTCTGGTTTCCGAAGCCACCGACGTTGGGATAGACGATGCCGTGGCTCACGCCCATCTGATCCATGAGCTCGAGGCGGGCGTCGCAGTCATACGACGCGGCATGGACCATGTCGATGTCGTGCTTGAGGAAGTTGAGGCCCAGCATCTTCTCGCCATCGGGCAGCAGAGCGGAGACGGCCGAGTCGCCGGCAATGGGGATATCGCCATTGACCACCCATTTCTTACGGCCGTTGATCTCCTTCATCTGAGGCACGAGGTCCTTGTACTTGGCCGGAGCCAAGGAGGTCCACAGATCGTGGGGTTCGCTCCAGTGGGTGTCGGAGTCGATAACGGAAATTCCTGGCATCAATTCTTCAATGGCCATGATCAGCCCTTTCCATTGCGTAGGAGTTTGCCCGGCAGGCCCGTGTCGGGACTGACGGTGTCTTCGCCGTTCTGACGAATGACGGTGCCGTTGACGACGACGGCGTCGACGCCCTTGGCGTCGGAAACGAGCCGATCGGCTCCTCCAGGAAGATCGTTCACACGGCGCTTGCCTAGGTGGCCGATCTCGTCGGCGTCAAAGACGACGACATCGGCGAACCCGCCCTCAGCGAGGGTTCCCCGATCCTGAATGCCGAAGACCTGCGCTGGGCGTTGGGTGAGCATGTGCACACCCTCCTCCAACGTGAAGCTCTCGCGATTGCGAACGAAGGTCGAGAAGAACTCGGTGGAGTACTTGGCATCGCACAACTGCGAGGCATGGGCACCTGCATCGGAGAGACCGATGACGGTGTTGGGGTCGTGCAGGAGTTCGTCGATTTCGTCCCGGTCGTGGTTGATAACGTCCTGGGTAATGCGCATCTCGAGGTCGGCTTCGAGAGCAAGGTCGAGCATGGCATCGACGGGGTCAAGGCCGAGTTCGTCGGCGTACTCCTGGCAGTTCTTACCTTCCAGAGCGGAGTTGGACGGGAGGTAGCTGATCTCGGTGCGAGCCCAACGGTCGCCGATCTTGCCGCCGTTGCCGGCCTTCTCCTTGAACTCGGTGCGCCACTTGGCGTCGGCGTAGTACTCCTTGCGACCGTCGAGGTCGCTCTTGGAGACAGGCCCGAAGCACTTGAGGGCCTCGTAAATGAACGGCGCCTTCCAGCTCATCTCGAACTGAATGGGTTGCACCGCCACCTGGGGGTAGACGGGCAGCCCCCGGTCGGCGATTGCCGCCGCCTTCTCCAGTTCGGCTCGGTGGCTGCCAGGACCCCGAGCGCCAGCCAGAAGGGCGGTCCAGCTGACGTTGGCGCCAGTGTTCTCGGCGATGGTGGCGAACTCGTCGTGGCTGAGGCCCTTGCCAACGGTGGCCTGCATGATGCCGCCGACGTCGCCGAGGGCTTGGGCGATCTCGATGATCTCGTCCGACGTCGCAAGACGGCTCGGGACCGGTCGGCCTTCGTAGCCAACGTGGGTGTTGGCTCGACTGGTGGCGAAGCCGAGAGCGCCGGCTTCGATGGCCTCGGTGACGAGTGTTCGTTGGGCCGCTATCTCTTCCGGGGTTCCTTCCCGCTCTGTGGCTTCCTCACCCATGACGAACATGCGCAGGGCGGTGTGGCCGATCATGGCGGTGGTGTTGACCGCACAACCGACGTTCTCGACTGCGTCGAGGTATTCGGGGAATGTCTCGAACGGCCACTCCTGACCGAGGCCGGCCCGGAGAGCATCGACGCTCATGCCTTCGACGTTTTCGAGAGTGCGCATGATGAGATCGCGATGCTCGGGCCTGGTCGGCGAGACCGAGAAACCGCAGTTTCCCATGACGATGGTGGTGACGCCGTGCCATGGCGAGCAGCTGACCATCGGGTCCCACATGATCTGGGCGTCGTAGTGGGTGTGGATGTCGACGAAGCCGGGCGACACAATGCGCCCGGTTGCATCGATGGTTTTGTCGGCCTCGGACGGCGCCTGGCCCATGGCCACCACCTTGCCGTCCTTGATGCCGAGATCTCCCACCATTCGGGGAGCGCCGGTGCCATCAACAATGGTGCCCCCGATGATCTTCAGGTCATAGCTCATGTCAACCAACCCCCTGGTTGTGATCCTTGTTGCGTAACCAATCTCTTCTAACCCTAGACCTGCCGCGTCATTTGGGCCCACTCATAGCAATCGCGATAGGTCGAGTCGATGTCCGCAGTCAGAAAAGGCAGGTCTGATTGGCCGACTCTCATGCCACCATGGGGCCATGACTGCCATCACCCTGGACGGCGAACTGCTGGCCAACGAGATCAAAGAAGACCTCAGGCGCCAGATCGACGCACTTGCCGGGTCGGGCGTGGTGCCGGGCCTGGGAACTCTCCTGGTTGGCGACGACGGACCATCGGCCAACTACGTGGCCATGAAGCATCGGGACTGTGAGCAGCTCGGTATGGGCTCACGGCAGGTCGATCTCCCGGCCACCGCCACCCAGGCCGACATCGATGCCGTGGTCGACGACTTCAACAACGATCCCGCCGTCCACGCCTACATCATTCAGTACCCGTTTCCCGGAGACCTCGACTACGAAGCCGCACTGGAGCGGGTCGATCCAGCCAAAGACGCCGACGGGCTACACCCGGTGAACCTTGGTCGACTGGTACAGGGCATCGATGCCCCGGTCGCTTGCACTCCAGCTGGTATCAAGCTGCTGCTCGAACGGTACGACGTGCCGATTGCCGGCAAGCATGTAGTGATCGTCGGCCGAGGGCTCACCATCGGCCGCCCGTTGGCCAATCTGCTGTCGCTGAAGAAGCAAGGCAACGCCGCGGTCACCGTGGTCCACACCGGCGTTGCCGACATCGGGGCCCTGACTCGGACCGCCGACATCGTGGTGGCCGCGGCCGGCGCACCCCACATGATCACCGCCGACATGGTCAAGCCTGGTGCCGCGGTGGTTGCTGCCGGTGTGAGTTTCGAGGGCAAGAAGATCGTCTCCGATGTGGCCGACGAGGTGGAAGAGGTCGCTGGCTGGCTCTCACCTCGCATCGGCGGCGTCGGCCCCATGACTCGAGCCCAACTCCTGGCCAACACCGTCGCCGCCGCCACCCGCTCCACCTCCTAGCCCACCCGCTCGATTCTTACTGCTGGCCGTAGAGCGGCTCCACTGGCGATGTCATCGATGTCGCCATCCGGAGTCGGTGTTCGATTGAGGTCGACTTGTTGATTGAAGATTGATTGATTGATTGATTGATCGATCGAGCGCGGAGCGGGATTTGAACCCGCGAATCACGGCTTTGCAGGCCGCTCCCTTAGACCACTCGGGCACCCGCGCGAAGATTGGTGGGCCTACCGCAGGATCGCACCGTCGAACGCCCTCGCTAACGACTTCACTGGGCGGGCCGAGTCTAAGGATGTGCAAAGGCTGACACCAGGGAACTCGAGAGCGGCAAACGCGCTCCAAGACGACGATGCATCGCACGTGGAAAACCGCGGCCGTCCCGACCCCGACTCGGTCATCTCGTCGCTCTCCTCCGACCTCAACCAGACCGAACTGATCCGACGGTTCCTCGCGCTCAACCGGATGAGCGCTCGGCTCAGCGAGGCCCGCACCATGGACCAACTTCTCGAGTTGGTCTCCGCCTCGATCCACGAAGTGTTCCGCATTGACCGGGCCAGCTTCGGCCAGCTGGAAGCCGACGGCGAGAACTTCGTCATCCGATCGCTCCGCGGCACCCGGACTGCGGCACCGGCCGGTGTGACCCGTCCGTTGGCAGGGACGCTTATCGGTGACGCTGTGGAGCGAGGTGATGTCTGCTCGTTCCCCGATCTCACGAAGGCCGACGCCCGCCTGGCCCCTGACACAGCGACATTGGTGGCCGACGGTTTCCGTTCAGCGCTCGTCGCACCCATCCGATCTGGCGGCAAGACGATCGGGACCATCAATGCGGCCAACTTCGATGTGAACGCCTTTGGCGAGATCGACATTGTGACGATGTCCCAGGCGGCCGACTTTCTCGGCGCGGCCATCGACAACGTCAACGCCCACGAGACCGCCCGTCAGGCAGCTGCCGAAGCCGGTCGCCTCTCGGTCATCGCCAGCAACACCGCAAGCCTTGTGTACCTCACGGACACCGAAGGTCGAATCGAATGGGTGAACGACAGCTTCGAACGCGTCACCGGATATTCGCTCCTCGACGCCTTCGACCAACCGTCGGTGCGATTGATCGTCGACCGGTCGGGCACCGATCCTGCTGAATGGCAGAAGGTCATGCAGGCCATCGCCAACCAGCAATCGGCAAAGGTTGAAGTTTTCGGCCGGCGAGCGAACGGCGAGCCGTATTGGCTCGAAGTCGAAATCCAGCCGTTGTTCGATGCCGATGGCCAGCTCATTCACTACTTCGTGCTGGGCAACGACGTCACGGTGAAGCACGAGACGCTCGCCGAACTTCGATCGACCACCTACGCGCTCGAGTCGTCGGAGGCGGAGGCACGAAAACTATCGATGGTGGCCAGCCGGACCGACAGCATCGCCTTCATCACCGACAAGAGTCGACGAATCGAATGGGCCAACGAGGGCTTCGTGAAGACGACTGAGTTCGCTATGAACGAGATCATCGGTCGCCGACCTGCAGATCTCGTGCTCAGCGATCAGTCCGATAAAGCAGAGATCAGCAAGATCACCTCCAGCCTGGACAGCGGGCTTAG
>CALHBU010000454.1 GCA_937930655.1 uncultured Acidimicrobiales bacterium
ACCCTGGAGCTCGGACCACTCGACGGAGTCTCGTCCCGCCAACTGGTGGAAGAGCTCGGTCTCGAACTTCCCGAGGATGAAGCTGCCGAGCTGATCGAGCGAAGCGGAGGCAATCCGTTCTTTCTCGAAGAGTTGGTCGGACTGGTGAGCTCGGGAGCAGCCGATGTTGCTCTCGGCGAAAGCCGAACTGGTCGCCTCGATCAGATCCCCGACAACCTTCGGGGCATCTTGGCGTCTCGACTCGATCGACTCGATCCGGCGGCCCGCAACGTTCTCGAGTTGGCCTCGGTACTTGGTCGATCAGGTTCGGTCAAAGGCCTCATGACCATGAACGACGAGGCCGGGCTGAGCGATGACATCCTCCCTGAGCTGCACACTCTTGAACAGGCCGATCTTCTTTCCATTAGTGGCAGCCGATTCGAGTTCGTGTCCGATCTGGTTCGCGAAGTGGCCTATGGCACCATCACCAAGACAGCGCGGGCTCGCCTGCACGCCGGTATCGCCAGCTACCTCGAACACAGTTCAGGCGACGCGGTCCGCAACTCCATGGCGGTCGCTGTTGCCCATCACTACGCCTCGGCTGCCCAGCTACTCACCGATCTCACCGAGACAGCAGGGGTCGATGCCGCCACCGTCACCGGCAACGCTTTGCATTGGTTGGGCGAGGCCGGCAACCGAGCGATGGAGGCCGGTGCTCCCACCGAAGCCACTCGTTGGTTCACCCAGGGTCTCGAGCTCAGCGGCGACGACGGAACAAGGGCCCAGTTTCTGTACGGCCGGGCCAAGGCCCGGTGCGAAGTTCGCGACATCGCCGGCACCAAGCGCGACCTTGAACGACTGGAGGCGCTGAGCCTCCACGACCCGGTGCTGCAGGCCCGGTCGTTGGTGGTGGCTGGCGATCTAGAGCAGAAGGCGGGCGACCCGGATCGGGCGGCAGGCCTCTTACGAGAGGCCGCCGATCGACTGGAATCGCTCGATCAGCCAGCCGATCGGAGTCTGGCTCTCCGATTGCTCGGAGTCACCGAGATGTTCCGTGGCGACGAGCCGCTTGCCCTCCAGGCCCTCAACGCGTCGCGGGAGGTAGCGGCCACTGCTGAGGAACGCCGAGAGGAGGCGTGGGCCACCCAGAGCTTGGCCATGCTGGCCTTCCGCACCGGCCGGGTTGGGGAAGCAACGGAGTTGGTCAACGAAGCCGAGCAGATGTTCACCGAGCTCGATGACCGCAACGGCCTGACCTGGACTCACGGTGTTGCAGCGTGGGTCGCGTTTCATGTCGGTGATTGGGACAAAGCCAAAGCCCTGGTGGCCGAGATACTGCCGGAAACAAAACGTCGGGGCGACCCGTGGGCTGAGGCTGTCATGCTGATTCTTGATGCATCCATGAGCCTGTGGTCTGGCCAGGCCGAACGGGCGATGGCAGTTGCGCTCTCCACCCAGAAGGTGGCCGAACGATCGGGCGAGGTGGCATTGCTGGTTCAGGCCCAGGCGCTCGAAGGTCGAGCTCTCATCTCCCGTGGTCGGGTGGCCGAGGGGGTCAAGGTGTTGGAACAGACACACCAGTTGGCCTTGCGGGCCGGTGACGACGACGGTCAACGATTGGCGGTCATCAGCAACTGCGCCGCTGCCGCCCGCCTGGGCAACTCCGAGGGGGCGATTCGTTGGGCCGCTCGATTCGACGGTCCACACGACGATCCAAGCGTTGTCGGCGAGAGCGACCTCACGGTCTCTCTGGCTCTGGCCTTCCTGCAGCGAGGGTCGTTGGCCGAGGCCGCCAGCCAGATCTCATGGATTGATTCCTTCGATTCGGCACCACCGAACATGTATGCCGAAGCAGTCGGAGCCATGGTGGCGGCCGCTTCCCATCAGCCCGAGGTTGCCGAACGCAAGGCAGCCACAGTTCTGGCCGGACCTGCGACCTACATCGACCAAACCCTGGCCCATCTTTCGAGAGCCGCGGTTGCCAACGCCGCCGGTCAGACCTCCGAGGTCGAGGAACACCTGGCCGACGCACGTCGTCAGCTCGAGAACACCGACGATCTCATCACAACGACCATCGTCGACCTGGTCGCTGCGGTGTGCGGTCGAGCGTCGATAAGCGAGGCCGAGGAAGCGATGCGCCTACTGGGGCTCGACCCTGCCGGCTGGCGAATGGCGTGGAGCGTGGCGTCGTCTCCCGGCTCAGTCTCCGTCTAGGTCTCGGTGTAAGCACCGGGTCAGAGGTACCGGGCTCCGGGTCCTTCATTGCCGGCAATGTCGCCGGGGTTGAAGATCTCGCAACTGTCCAGCGTTTGGCAGCCGCAGCCAATGCACGAGGTCAATCGGTCCCGAATCCCCTCCAGCGTGCTGATCTGGGCATCAAGTCGCGGTCGCCATGCTTCGGCGAACCGTTCCCACTCATCCTTGGTGGGGGCCCGGTCTTCGGGAAGCGAGTCGAGACTCTCTCGGATCTCGGTGAGGGGAAGCCCAACCTGTTGGGCCGCTCGTATGAACGACACCCGGCGTAGCACGTCACGGGCGTAGCGCCGCTGGCCACCGGAGGTCCGATTCGAAACGATGAGATCCTGGTCTTCGTAAAATCTCAAGGTCGAAGTCGCAACCCCGAGTCGGGCGGCAGCTTCTCCGATCGAGAGGACCCGGTCGTCGTCGGTCACTGGTGGGCGGCGAGCCGATCGACAATCTGGGTGCCGATTGCCAGCGATGCGGTGGCTGCCGGCGACGGCGCATTCAACACGTTGACCACACGGTTGGTCTCGGCCCAGACGAAGTCGTCGAGTAGCGCTCCTTCAGGCGAGACGGCCTGGGCCCGCACACCGGCAGGCGACGGCACGAGGTCTTCAACCTGGACCTCGGGAACCAACGCTTGGAGGGCGGTGACGAACGCCTTCTTGGAGAGCGAGCGGTAGTACTCCCCCATGCCGGTCTTCCAGTAGTTGCGGGCCAGCCGCCACCAACCGGGGTTGGTCAGGACCTCGTAAAGATCCTGGAGGTTGACATCACCCCAGGTGTAGCCCTCTCGAGCCAACGCCAGAACGGCGTTGGGTCCGGCGTGGATCGAGTCGTCGATCATTCGGGTGAGGTGGACGCCGAGAAAGGGAAAGTCGGGATCGGGGACCGGGTAGATGAGGGTGTTGACCAGATGTCGACGGTGGTCGGCCAGCTCGAAGTACTCGCCTCGGAACGGCATGATCCTGGTCTCGGTATCCGGCTCGGTCATCCGCGCCAGCCGATCGCTCTGGAGCCCGCCGCAGGTGATCACGTAGTCGGCCTGAATGTCGCCCGATGTGGTCGCCACCCGAACGCCGTCGGTGCGCTCATCGATGCCAGTCACCGTCGTGCCGGTTCGGATATCGACCCCGGCATCGGTGAGCAGCCGTCCGAGGGTCCTGCACACCTGCTTGTAGTCGGTGATGCCAGCCTCGGGCACATGCAGGGCGGCGAAGCCGGCGGCGTGCGGTTCCAGCTCTCGCAACTCATCGCCTGAGATGCGACGGGCTTTCACCCCATTGGCCAGGGCTCGTTCCTCGAGGGTGTCGAGGCGGGGAAGATCCATGTCTTTGGTGGCCACGATGACTTTGCCGCAGACATCGTGGGAGATGTCATGTTCCTGGCAGAAGCGAACCATCTCGAGCCGGCCAGCAGTTGACGTCTTGGCCTTGAGGCTGCCCGGCTTGTAGTAGATGCCTGAGTGCAGGACGCCCGAATTGTGACCGGTCTGGTGGCCGGCGAGATCGGCTTCCTTCTCGATGAGAATGATGTTGGTGGCGGGCTGGGCCTGCTGCAGTTTCCACGCAGACGCCAGGCCGACAATTCCACCGCCCACAATGACGACGGTCTCATTGGCGCTGCTGGTTGGCTGACTGGACACGGCGGATGTGCTCCCTCTGGATGGGCCGGACGGACGGGACCCAACAAGCTAAAGGTAGCGAACAGCTGGTAGTTGGTGTCGAGCCGATCGACCCAACGAACGGTTGGCCTTAGCTGGACGCCGTTGTTTCGGCGGGGGCCTCGGTGGTTGTGGGACTGGCCGAGAAGTCGGCAGGAGGAATCCGGATTTCCTGGCCCACCTTGATGGAATTGACGTCGGTGATGGCATTGAACTCAGCCAGCGCTGCTGTTTTGATGCCGAACCGTTCGGCAATGACCGACAGCGTGTCACCCGACTGAATGACGTAGGTCGCCTGGGTGGTAGGAGCAGCGGTGGCCGCGGTGGTTGGGGCCGGCGCTGACGGTGCGGTGGTGGACTCGCCTCGGGTGGCTGTGACTCCAGCAACGTCGGCATCGGACGCCGAACGGCCGCAGCCAGCAAGGAGAACGACAAAAAGCAGGGCGAGAGCTGGACTCCAACCACACGTCGGCTTGTTGTCTGACCGTTTCATGTCACCGAGTATTGCCCAAAAAGAGGGTGTAGGCGTCAACTAGCTGCCCTTGCCGCCCTTGCTGCGAGATCGGCCACCGCCTGAACGCGGGCCTTTGCCCCGCTGTCCGCCTCGGCCCTTCTTACCTGGTGATCGTCCCTTCGGGCCTTTCTTGGCTTGGGACTTGCTCTGCCCTTTGCGGGTTCGCTCACTGTCTCGGCGCCGGTTGGCGTTGGCTTTGTCTCTCGAGTCGGCCCGGCGATCGAAATCCTCTAGCTGCTTGTTCTGAAGATCGATCTCGTCCGAGAGCTGTTGCCAGTGCTCCAGTCGGCGTTGGGTGATGGCACCGTCCATCCTGCCTTCCCGTACCGCGCAGCCCGGCTCTTTCTGATGCCCACAGTCGTTGAAGCGACACTGGTCGGTGGCCTTGGCGATCTCAGGGAACGTTCTGGCCAGACCATCGGTGGCCTGCCAAAGACCGACCTCGCGGATACCCGGTGTGTCAACCACGATGCCGCCGTCGGGCAGCGGGATGAGATCTCTGGTGACGGTGGTGTGGCGTCCC
>CALHBU010000455.1 GCA_937930655.1 uncultured Acidimicrobiales bacterium
ATCAGCGAAGTTGTCTTCGTAGAAATCGATGAGGATGGCCCCCTCGAGATGGCCTTCGGCGAACTCCTCAGGGGTTCGGACATCGAGGATGACCAGGTTGTCGGGTGGGTTGGCCTGGAGCGCGGCACCGTCCTGTGCTGAGGCCAGTCTGATACCGGCGGATCGCTCGGCGGGTGCGGTCTGCGCGTTTGAGGTGGCTTCGGCCGACGTTTGATCGTCTGGCTGACCACAACTTGCCAGAATCATTGCGATGGCGAGACCACCGAGAAGGGCTCGTCTTGCCGGCGAAGTAATTGGGAATCGCATGGGTGATGCTCCTTTTCCGACCCCACCTCGACAGTTTGGACCCGAACCAATGTGGTCACAACAATGGGGCCGCCAGGTGAGTAGCTTGGACATTAATCGCCCTGCATCAAGACGCTGCGATGGAGCGAAGACAGTCGGCCAATGTGAGATACTCAGCTGGTTCGACTTACTGACCGGAGGTGGCCACATGGAGTTCGGAGCGCTGGTTGCAGTTGGACGGACATCCGACGTGTACGAGTACGGGTCGGACACCGTCATCAAGGTGCCGCGACGTGGCGTTCCTTCCCTCTGGGCGGAGATCGAAGCGGAACTGACCATCATCGTGCATGAGTTCGGCCTGCCAGCGCCGGCGGTGATGGACGTCGTGGAGGTCAATGGCAATTCGTGCGGCGTGTATCAACGGATCCGTGGCGAGCGGATGTGGGAACGGATGGTCGAACAGCCAAGCCAGGCAGAAGCTCTCGTCGGTGAACTGGTCACGATCCAACGGCTGATTCATTCAGCTGGACTGCCGGAAGGTATTCCCGACCTGCTGGCACGCTTAACTTCCAAGCTGGCGGGCTGCGAAGAACTCTCCCAGACCGATCGGGACGAGGCGCAAACTCTGGCCGCCACCCTTCCGGGTGGAGCCGCAATCCTGCATGGCGATCTGCACCCCGGCAACGTGCTCCTGGGCGCTGATGGCCCGATCGCCATCGACTGGTTCGACGCCTCGATCGGGCACCCCCTTGCCGATGTGGTGCGAACCTCCCTGCTCATTCGTCCTGGATTTGCACCGGCCGACCAGATGCACCTCCCCGGTGCCAATCAGCATCTCCTGCAGACGATCCACCAGTATTACATCGAGCAATGGAGCGACCTTCTGGGATCGGCCCGAGCCGACCTGCGTCGCTGGGAGGCCGCCATTGGCGCAGCTCGACTGAGTGAAGGCGCACACCAGGATCCGATTGCTCTCCTCTCCCTTTGGAATAGACGATCGGACCTCGAACCAGGCGTTCTGCTGGGAGTCTGACGGGTAGCCCGAGACTCAGTCCGGTGGGTCAATCAGGGCTCTGAGTTCGCCGAAGATCTGCGGACGGCTCCCGGCAACCAGCGAGATGGTGTTGTCGCTGGGCAGTTCGACCGTGGCCCCAGCCTCTGAAGCAATCAACGCGGCGGCCGCGTAGTCGTACAGCTTGGTTCCCTGCTCGTAGTAGCCATCGAGTCGGCCGCAGCTCACCCAGCACAAATTGAGAGCCGCTGACCCCATGCATCGGATATCTCGTGAGGCCGGCAGGAGGCGGGAAACGATGTTGGCCTGTTCGGAACGAACCCTCGCCTCATAGGAGAAGCCGGTCCCGATGAGCGACTGACTCAGCGGCGCCTCTCGGCCGATCTGCACCGGATGGCCATTGAGGGTCGCCCCCTCGCCCATGGCGGCAGCGAACAGGTCTCCTCGGATGACGTCGGCCACCGCGCCGGCGACGACAGTGTCATCGATGCGAGCGGCAATGCTGACCGAGACCACGGGCAGGTCGTACAAGAAGTTGACCGTGCCGTCGATTGGGTCGACGATCCATCCGATGGTGTTGCCGCCGACTTCGTCGGCCAGTTCTTCACCGACGATCGACGAACCGGGACATCGGTCCAGCAGCTCGCGGCGCACCAGTTCCTCCGATGCAATGTCGGTCGTCGTGACGATGTCGGTCGGTGTCGTCTTCGTTCCCGCCAGTTCGGCCCGGCCCATCGCCGAACGGACGAGCGTGGCGGCTTGGTTGGCAACTTCGGACGCAACGATGGCGAGGTGGCGGGCCGGCGAGCTGGTCTGCATCAGAGTCGCAGCCGATCGTCCGATTGGGCTGGACGAGCCGGAGGAGTGAGCGCCGGGCTTCTCAGGCCAGGACAACGGTGGTCCCCGTCGCCTCGATGGCGGCGGCGATGGTGGGGCTGATCTCGGTGTTGGTGACAAGTACGTCGATGTCCGACCACTCGGCAAAGCGCACGAACTCGTCCTTCACGAACTTCGAGTAGTCGATCAGCGCCACCACTCGTCGGGCGCTCTGGATCATGGCTTCCTTCAGCGCAGCCTCCTCGCGGTAAGGAGTCGTCAGGCCGGTTTCCGGGGTGGCGGCGTCAGTGCTGATGAACAACGTGTCGACAACCAGGGGCTTGATGGCGTCGACGGTTTGACCGTCGACGAGGGCCAGGGTGTTCTTGCGCAGCGTTCCGCCGGCGACGATCACATCGATGGCATCACGCTCGGCGAGGGCCATGGCTATGGGGAGCGAGTTGGTGACGACGTTGAGGTCGGGGCCATCGGGAATGGCTTCGGCAAACCGGGTGAGCGTGCTACCCGAGTCGACGATGATCGAACCTCGTTCGGGAAGTTCCTCGATCGCCCGACGGGCAAGTCGACGCTTCTCGTCGTCGTTTCGATCGGCCCGCACCGCGACCAGTGGCTCGAACTCCGACTTCTCCCACGGCACTCCGCCGCCGTGCACCCGCCTGACGAGCTTTTGTCGTTGGAGGTCGGAGAGATCGCGGCGGATGGTTTCGGTGGTCACGTCGAACCTGACTGCCATGTGGGCCACTTCGACCCGGCCGTTCTGTCGGGTGAGGGCAGCAATCTGACGCTGACGTTCGCCTTGGAACAATGCCTGGTTCGCCGTCGATCCGTCGGTCATGGCTGGTGGTTTGGTTCCCGTGTTTCCAAGGTCTTGGAGATCGTCGAGCGTACACCGGCTGATCGAAGGCCTTCGAGGGCATGAACGAATGCCGTGTGAAAGCTTGATCCGGCCGGGAGGTCGGAGAACACCGGATTGAAGTTGAGAAAGGCCGACGGATCCGAGCGGGAGGCTTTGGCGGCCGCTTTGGCTTCGTTAAGCAAAGGATCGCTGGCGATCGTGATCTGTTGGCCGGACTCGGTGGTGCCGTTCAGATACTCACACCATCCGGCAACAGCAAGCGCACTACATGCGACGGGCCCACCGGCCTCGATCTGACGGAGAATCGTTGGTATCAGGAACTTGGGGAACTTGGCTGAGCCGTCGAGACACAGGCGCTCGATCTGGTCGCCGATGCTTGGGTTGGAGAATCGATGGACGAGCGAAGCGATATACGCGTCGATGTCGATGCCAGTAATGGGTGGGAGCACCGGTCGAGCTTCGGTCTCCAGGAAGAAGGTAAGGAAGCTGGCGATCTCAGTTTCGGCCATCGCTTCGTCCACGGTGACCACGTCGAGAAGGGCGGAGAGATAGGCCAGGCAGGAGTGCCCGGCGTTGAGCAGCCGCAGCTTCATCATTTCGTATGGCTCGACGTTGTCGGTGACGATGACATCCAGCGCTTCGAGCGGAAGGCGATCGCCGGCAAAGCGATCCTCGACAACCCACTGTCGGAACGGTTCGGTCACAACCGGCCAACGATCGTCGATGCTGTGGTGCTCGAGCAGCCACGTCCGGTCGCTGGGAGTGGTCGCTGGCGTTATGCGATCGACCATGCTGTTGGGGAAACTGACGTTGTCGTCGATCCAGTGATCGAGCGCTGATCCGAACGCCGTTGCACAACCCCGGACCGCAGTTTCTGCGACATGTCCGTTGCCGACGACATTGTCGCAACTCAGGATCGTGATGGGACCACCCGAGTCGGCCTTCCGACGTTCCAGGCCGGCGGCGATGGTGCCGAAGGCGGAAGCGGGGGCCGCATTTGGCGAGTCAGTCAGGAAGCTGCCGGTGGTGTCGTCGACGGGGTAGCCGCCTTCGGTGACCGTGAGCGAAACGATCTGAGTATCAGGAGATGCGATCTGCTCAATGAGGGAGCTGTTGTCGGGCCAGGCATGGAGGAAGTCCACGATGCTGCCGATGGTCTGGACCGTTGTGGCATCGTGGCCATGGTCGTCCAAGCCGCGAGTGATAAGGGTGTACTGGCCCTCCTGGGCGTGCAGCGCCTCGGCCATTGCACTGTCGGCTGAGAGGACGCCGCCGCCGACAATCGCCCAGTCGGTTTCTCCGTCGCGACACAACTCGTCGACATAGGTCGCCAGGTGGGCCCTATGGAAGCCGCCGACGCCGATGTGCACGATGCTGCGACGTAGTGCCGATCGGTCGTATGCGCCGTCGATGGTCGGCGTTGCATGTGCGGCGTTGGTCACCCGAGCACCCTATACCCACATAAACGAAGGTGCTACGACAACTCTTCCGCCCGTATTCCACACAAAACCAATCGGGTGATGTTGCTTTCCAACATAAACACAACTAGAACGTGGGGTGACGCGAGGCACCTTGTCTCCGTGTGTTTTACATCTCTAGGGAGAGATTCAATGACTCGAGCAGACCGACAGGGGAGGAGTCCATGGCTTCTCCTCCTAAGCCTCCTCGCTGCGTTCGCAATGGTCGCCGCAGCATGCGGTGGCGATAGCGCCGACAGCACCGACGGCACCGAAGCTTCCGATGACGGAGACGGTGGCGATGATAGTGGCGACGACGATGCCGATGGCGGCGACGACGATGCCGATGGCGGCGACGATGCCGATGGCGGCGAGGGCCGTTCGATCACCGTTGCCCTCGTTGGTAACGACAACATCACCCGCATGGGCGAGCTTGCGGCCGAGTACTTCACGCCCGAGACCGGCATTGAAGTGAACCTGACCGTGCTCGACGAGCAGACCCTGCGAGAGGTCACCACTCGTGACGTCGGCGCCGGTGGCGAGCAGTTCGACGTCGTCCAGATCGGTATGTACGAGACGCCGCAGTTCGGTGCCAACGGTTGGCTGGTCGGCCTGAACGACCTTGCCGCTGCTTCCGACACCTACGACATCGACGACCTGATCCCGGCCGTTCGTAACGGTCTCTCGGTCGACGGCGAGCTCTACTCTTCGCCGTTCTACGCCGAGTCGTCGTTCGTCATGTACCGGGCCGACGTCATGGAAGAGGCCGGCATCACGATGCCCGACGCTCCCACATGGGAAGAGGTTGCCGACATCGCTCGTCAGATCGACTCCGATGAAATGGCCGGCATCTGCCTCCGCGGCAAGCCCGGCTGGGGCGACCTTGGCGCCGCCTTCACCACCGTGCTCAACACCTTTGGTGGCACCTGGTGGGAAGCCAACGAAGACGGTTCCATCGGAGCCTCCCAGGTCGATCAGCCTGAGTTCGCCGAAGCGCTGAACTTCTACGTCGACCTTCTCAACGATGCCGGCGAAGATGATGCCGCCAACTCGAGCTTCAACGAGTGCAAGACCCTTTACGAAGAGGGCAAGGTCGCCATGTGGTATGACGCCACTGTTGCTGCCAGCCTCTTCCCCGAAGATGTTGTCGCCAACACCGCCTTCGCTCTTGCCCCAACCAAGGAAACTGACGCATCTGGCTGGCTCTGGGCCTGGACCCTCGCCATTCCGGTCAGCACCACCGACCAGGATGCCGCATGGCAGTTCATCGACTGGGCGACC
>CALHBU010000456.1 GCA_937930655.1 uncultured Acidimicrobiales bacterium
CTACCGGTCCAGCACCCTGACCATCCTCAATGTTGTCTGGGCCCCGCAGATGACGGTTCAGCCGCATAATCACGAAATGTGGGCCATGATCGGAATATACGGCGGGCGTGAGGACAACATTTTCTGGCGCCGGAACGAGAACACGATCGAGGCGTCGGGGGCCGATGCTCTTTGTCAAGGTGACGTTTCTGTCCTCGGAAAGAACGTCATCCACTCGGTGCTCAACCCGGTCCGGCGCATGACGCTCGCCCTCCATGTCTATGGCGGCGATTTCTTTTCCGACGGTCGACGGGAGTGGGATCCCGAGGACCTGACCGAACGCCCCTTTGACATCGATGCCAGTCGGGCCTTGTTCAGCGAGGCCAACGAGCGCTTCGCCGGGGCGTGATGGTGGGATCGCTAGCTGGTGTTCAGGTTGTCGAGTTTTGCGAGATAGCTGCCGGTCCCTATTGCGGGATGTTGCTGGCCGACCAGGGAGCAGACGTCATCAAGGTCGAGAAACCGACCGGTGATGCCATGCGAACCTGGCCTCCGGTTTCCGGCCCTGACGATGACGGGTTCAGTGAGAACTTCGCTTCCATCAACCGTGGCAAGCGGTCGATCACCCTCGATATGAAGACCGACGATGGCCTGGCCGCAGCCAAGGCGCTCATCGCTCGAGCCGATGTGGTGGTCGAGAACTACCGGCCGGGGGTCATGGACAAGCTCGGTATCGGCTACGACGCCATGTCGCAGGCCAATCCCGGTGTGACCTACTGCTCTATCTCGGCCTTTGGTCAGGAGGGCCCTCGCTCCACCGAAGGAGGTTTCGATCTCACCATGCAGGCCATGGCCGGGGTGATGAGCGTGACCGGCGAGCCCGGAGGGGCTCCCGTGAAGTGCGGGGTGCCGTTGTGTGACTTCGTGGCTGGCCTCTATGGGGCATTCGGCATCAGCTCGGCGCTACGGGAGCGAGAACACACCGGTCGGGGGCAGCACATTGATGTCTCCATGTTGGGAACCACACTGGCCATAGGAGCGCTACAGACCTCGGAGTTCTTCGGTACCGGAGCCGACCCCCGCAAGTTGGGGTCGGCCCATCCGCGGAACGCTCCGTACCAGGCCTTCCGGTCGGCCGACGGCCACTTTGGTATGGCGGCGGGAAACAACAGCCTCTGGGAGCGGGTGTGTGAGGTCGTAGGTCTGCCCGATCTAACCAGCGACGACCGCTACCTCACGCCGGTGCTGAGGGCGGCTAACCAGGACACGCTTCGAGAGACGTTGGAGCAGGTGTTTGTGACCAAGCCCTCCTCCCACTGGTTGGATGCCTTTGCCGAAGCCGGCGTGCCATCGAGTCCGATCAACTCCTATTCCGATGCCCTGGCCGATCCTCAGGTGGAGCACATGGGTTGGGTCCAACCGCTAACGCTTCCCAACGGTGTCGAAACAGAGACCTTTGGTCCCGCTGTTCGCATCAACGGGGAGACGTTGCCAATCGTCTCGGCCCCTCCGGGGTTAGGGGAACACACAGCCGAGGTATTGGCCGAGCTCGGGCTGGGATAGCTCGCCCCGGTCGGAACGACCTAGCGGTAGATGATGAATTCGAGCAGGTTGTGCTCGGGGTCGCGGATGTAGCGGCTCAGGCCGACTTCGGTGCCGTTGGTCTTGCCGCCGGTGCGCTCGACCGGACCCTCGATGATCTCGACGCTGGCCAGCAAGTGATCGAGCTGCTCTTCGGTGCCGTTCCACACCATGCAGATGTCGGCCGAGCCCGGTTGGGCCGTTGGCCCTCGGAGTTCGAACCGCTCGGACTGCCAGAGCTTTGGCGAATGAAGGTTGATTTTCATGTCACCCTGACAAACGCTGACCAGCAACGGCTCCATCTCGGTGTCGGCCCGAAACCCAAGGCCGACATAGAAGTCGACCATGGCCTGCATGTCGTTGACGGGAACTGCCACATGATCGAGTCGTTCAACAGCCATCGGCCAACCCTAGGCGGGCTACGATCCGGCCCATGAAACTGGGAATGAGCATCAACTACGTCGGCGACTTCGAGGCATCGGTCAACCAGGTCGTTGAGTACGAGAAGGCCGGCCTCGATGTTGTGTGGGTGGCCGAGGCCTACAGCGTCGATGCGGTGAGCCAAGTCGGCTATCTGGCCGCCAAGACTGATCGAGTCGAGATTGGCACCGGCATTCTCAACGTGTTCTCCCGTACCGCGTCGGCCATCGCTCAAACCGCAGCCGGTTGCGACATGGTAAGCAACGGTCGCTTCATCCTCGGGCTCGGGGCCAGCGGCCCCCAGGTCATCGAAGGTTTCCACGGCGTCCCCTACGAAAAGCCGATGAAGCGCATCAGCGAGTACATCGACGTCACCCGGATGACGTTGCGTCGGGAGCCGGTGGTCTACGACGGCAAGACGGTGCAGGTTCCCCTGCCCGAGGGTCAGGGCACCGGGCTCGGCAAGCCGCTGAAGCTCATCAATCATCCGGTTCGCAACGAGGTGCCCATCTGGTGGGCGTCGCTCATGCCGCTCTCGGTGAAGGAGACCGCTAAGTCGGCCGACGGATGGCTCCCGGTGTTCTTCGTTCCCGATGAGTTCCAGAAGGTCTGGGGCGACGACCTGAAGGCCGGAACGGCACAACGTTCAGAAGACCTCGGACAGCTCGATATCGCGGCTGGCGCCATGGTGGCCATTGGCGACGAGTACGCCGGCGATGGCGCCGACCAAGTCCTCGACCGGGGCCGCCCATCAACGGCTCTCTACTGGGGCGGCATGGGAGCCAGGGACAAGAACTTCTACAACACCATTGCCCAGAAGTACGGCTACGAAGAAGAGGCCATCGAGATCCAGGACCTCTACCTCGATGGTCAAAAAGATGCTGCGGCCGCCGCGGTGCCTCGGGACTTCCTGGAACGAGCCAACCTCGTCGGTCCGGAGTCATTCGTTAAGGAACGACTCGGAGCGTGGAAGGAAGCCGGGGTGAGCGTTCTCAACGTCACTCCCGTTGGTCCCGACCCCACGGCCACGCTTGGCACCCTGCGTCAGCTGATGGAAGACGCCTAGCCGTGACCGCCGGTCAGGATGCAGCAGCCCTCTACTTTGGCACCAGGGATGAGCTGATTGAGCTGGTGACAGACCTCGACGACTCTCAGTTGGCTTCGACTGTCCCGATGTCGCCCCAGTGGTCTGTCGCCGACACGGTGGCCCACGTCTGTGGCATCAATGCCGACGTGGTCAATCAGCGGTTCGAGGGTTTCGGCAGCGATGAGTGGACGGCCTACCAGGTCGAGACTCGCCGCGGGATGAGCATGGCAGCCGTGTGCGAGGAGTGGCTCAGTTACACCGGGCCACTAACCGAGCACATCGAGGGCGATCCCTTCTTTGGCGTGCGGTTGACCGGTGATCTCATCATCCACCTCCAGGATGTGCAGCACGGGCTGGGCTTGGACATCAACCAATCCCACCCGGCAGCCCTGGTCGGTGCCGACCGCTATGTTCCCCACCTCCAGGATCGGGTGCTGGAACGCATGGGCTTCGGGGTAGCTGTCGAGTTGACCGATGGTGCCGCCTATCCGGCCCCCGACGCGGCCGACGGGCAGTCGTTGGCGCTTCGAGCAACGGCCTACGACTTCCTGCGATCGGTGACGGGCCGGCGGAGTCGACGACAGGTCGAGAACCTGGAGTGGACGGGCGACCCGACCGCGGTGCTCGACCAAGCATGGGCCGCCTATGGCGATCTTCGGACCGAGGACGTTTCGGCCTGAAGCTCAGCTGCCAGTTCCAGCAGATTTCACCAGATGGCGGCCGAGTCGATGGTGATGACTTCCTGCAGCGAGGCGAGTAGCGCAGGGAACTCGGGAGTCCGGGCGTGGCGATTGTCCTGACCCGATATCGGTTGCGGCCAGCTGGTCGACAGGTCCCAGCCTTCAAGGCTGGTCTTGATCGAGTCCTCCCACTGTTGAGCCAGCGAGTCTGACCCGGTGGTGATGAGGCCGTCGGAGAGTGCTTCGGACTCGCCCGCTACCGGCTCCCATATCGCCACCGCATAGGGGAGCAGGAACTCCAGGGCGCTCCGGATTCGTGCCCGCCCCTCCTCGCCGCCGGCCGCAATCCGAGACAGAAAGAGCTCGGCATGCTGGCGATGAAAGGCCTCTTCTCGCTCGGCTCGAGCGACCAAGGCCTGCAGACCGTCGTCGCTCGACCGGGAAAGCGCCCCCCAGCGGAGCTGCTCGGCCTGGTCGTACAGCCAGTGCCGGGTAAGAGCTTGATCCCAGTGGTCACACGGCAGCTCGGTGAGCCACGCGCTCCGGTACTCCGCTGGTTCCCGCAGGAGGGCAAAGCGATCGACCTCGTCGGTAATGAACTCATAGAGCCGGATGGCATGACCAAGCTCGTCCTGGGCAATGGAGCAGAACGCCAGGTCTTCTTCGAGGAAGGGTCCGAGCCCAATCCAGGCCGCGTGGCGGGAGCCGATCATGTGCTCGTCGTCGGCGAACGCCAGCAGCCATTCCCGACTACCAGGAGACAGTTGGTCGGAGGTAGTCATACTTGTCCCCGTTCGTTCTTCCGTTTGGCGGCGACTCGGCGCCCGTCATTGTGACGATGGGGCTTGTCGGCGTTTGGAGCCAGGAGGTCGGGGTCGGCGACCAGGAGATGTTGCCGGTCGACCAGCCACATGAGGTCGCCCTCAGCCCGTCGGGCGTAGGACTCGCGGGCAAGGGGCAGCGCCATCTCGTCATCCGGAGCGTGAACCGCACCAACGTGGCGGAACTCGTCCTTGCCGTCTTTCTTGAGAAAGACCTCATAGGTGCGCATGGTCATCGCATGACCTCCACTGGATTGCGGCACTCATTGCACCAGGCAATGGACCGACAGCGGGTTGGACCGGCCATGCTTTGATCGGTCACGGTGTCCGAACCACACACCGGGCATCGAAGAGTGCCGTCCTTGCGACGGAGAACGACCGTGTAATCGCTGGCCAACCGGGCTCGGCCCTGGCCTGAGAGGCGGTCGGTGCCCCACACCGGACCGGCAAGCCATTCGACGGTGCAGCCGGTGACATCAGATCTGGATTCGAAGGCTGAGACGACATCGTCGGCGATCATCTGGAGCGCCGGGCATCCAGAAAAGGTCGGGATCAGACCCACGGTGACATGGCCGTCGGCGACATCGAAGGACTCGACGAGGCCAAGGTCGACAATTGAAAGCCCGGGATACTCGGGGTCGTCGACGGTTGCGAGCACGGCATCGATCGAAGGCAGGGTCATGCCGCTGCCTCTCGTTGTGTGCGGTCGACCGCTGCAGCCAGGCTCTCGCGGACCCATGCCGTATCGGCCCAGTTGTTGGCAGCCGTCTCGATGCGCCGGCGAGAATCCGGTCCGCCGTTTCTCATCGTGGCTTTGAGGGGTTCCCAGTCGATGTCGCCGATGAGCCACTGGCCATCAACCTGTCGGAGATCAGGGTCGGGAATCTCGAAGCCATAGCCCTGAAGTAAAGGCACGTACTGCTGGACATAGGCGTGGCGAAGATCCTCATTCCGCTCGGTTTTGATCTTCCACCGCAGGAGTGGATCGTTCTCGGGGGAGTCTGGACCGAAGAGTTGCACCGACGGCAACCACCATCGGTTGAGCGCTTCCTGGAACATCTGTCGCTGAATGTCGGTGCCCTCGGCCAAGCGCAGGAGCATTTCCTCGCCGTGTCGCATGTGAAAGCCCTCTTCGGCAACGATGCGTTTGAGGACTCGCTTATACGGCCCGTAGGTGCAGTTGGCGAACACCGATCGCTGGCTGGCCAGGGCCGCGGCATCGACCAGGTAGGCAATGGCGATCTGGTCGGCCCAGGTGACGGCCTGGTAGTGGAAAACGTTGTGAAAGCGAGAACGACCGTCGTACAGGTCTTCGAGCATTTCGGTTCGATTCTTGACCCCCATGTCGGCGGCCACCATGTACAGCAGGTGGGCGTGGCCGATCTCGTCCTGGGTTTTGGCCAGGAAGATTTGCTTTAACCGAAGCCCCGGGGCCCGGGGAATCCAGTCTCGCTCGGTGAGGCCACCCATGAGCTCGGAGTTGGCGTGGAACTCGATGAAGCGAAAGACCTCGTTCCGGTACTCGTCCGGCATGTCGTCGACGGGTTCGACCATGCCTCCGGTATCAATGAACGACTGGAAGTCATCTAGGTCTGACCACTGTTTCATGGCTGGCCCTCTCTGTCCTGAGTGGTGTCGCCAGGCAACCCTATGGTTGCCGTTCTCTACCAGTCAAGGCCTTAACTAGTTTGCTGTTGCTCAAGGTCGCGTCGTTTCTCGAGCTTGCCGGCGTTGGTTGCCAATTGCCGGGAAACCCGAGTGAAGGCTTGCAGATCATCGGAGGAGACGCCGTCGAACAACAACTGCTCCCTTTTGTTCTGGGCCCGGTACGCGGACTCCAACACCTCCGCCCCGGCATCGGTGAGTCGAACCGTGATGAGGCGGCGATCAGACTTCTCCTTGACCTTGGTGACCAAACCTGCGCCGGCCAAGGTGGAGACTGCACCGGAAATGGCGGCCCGGCTCACACCGGCCAGGGTGGCCAACTGGCGGGGTTCCAGATCTCCCAGGGTCCAGATGGTGAAGAGAATCCGAAAACCGGCAATAGAAAGACCGCGGGGTCGGTGCACCGATGACTCGAGATCGTGGATGACCCGGGTGGAGATGCGGAACAGGTTGAACGAGGCGGCAAAGGTAGCCAAGTCGATGTCGGAGCCAAGGGCCTCGACCTTGCCCCGGGCATCGGCCTCGAGATCATGCATGTCGTTGTGCCGATCGCGCCGATCGTGCTGATGGTGTCGGGCCGCTCTGCAGGTGTCGGTACGTTGTCCCAACGTTAGGAGTGCTCACCCAATCGAAGCTAGCTCGTTGCGGGGTTATGGTCAGATGAATGGGCGATGACCAGACGTTTCACGACGCCATCGAAGGGTATTGCACCCAGCTCAGCTACGAGGCGGGTGAGACGGTAGAGCTGCGAGTTAGTACCAGAGCAGACTTCTTCGACATCCAGGTCGAACGATGGGGTGCCATACGCGAGGTCGTCTGGGCCAGCGCCGGCCACGACGGCCTTCTCTATGAACCACCGGCCGACGCCGACAGCCGTGGATGCGGTTGGCCGGTAGCAGCCGAGATCCCAGTTGATCCGGCCTGGCGTTCGGGCTTCTATCTCGTAACGCTCAATGCTCGTTGGGCCAACCGTTCGGCCATCGAGCCGGGTCGAGAGGTGAGTCACGCTTGCTTTGTGGTTCGGGCTGGTGCGAGTCCGACCGCCAGAGCCCTTTTCGTCGTAGCCACCAATACCTGGAATGCCTACAACACCTGGGGAGGTCGAAGTCTGTACACCGGAGGCCATCAGGTGAGCTTTGGCCGACCTTTCGGGCGGGGCATGCTCTGCCGGCCACTCGTTGATCGAGACGACCGGAAGGCCCGCCCTACTCGTTGGGGAGAAAGGCCCGATGCCGACGGAACCATTTTTCAGGAGTATCGAACGACCAACGCCTATCCGTCGGCCATCGGCTCGACCGGTTGGTTCACCCACGAACGACGGTTCGTAGAGTGGGCCGAAGGGGCAGGCTACGAACTGGACTACGTCGTGTCGTCCGATCTCGACGAGCGCCCCGAGGTGGCAGCCGGCTATTCGCTTGTCCTCAGTGCCGGCCATGACGAGTACTGGTCAGCCGGGCAACGAGAAACGGTTGAGGATCACGTCGCAAACGGGGGAGGGTTGGCCACTTTCTCGGGAAACACCATGTTCTGGCAGGTCCGGCTGGAACCTGACGGGACCGACGGTGCCACCAGCATGACCTGCTACAAGTATCGGGCCCATCTCGAGGACCCAGTAGTGGCCGCTGGACAGCCGGAACTCACCAGCGGACTGTGGGCCGATCCCCTGGTTGGCCGGCCCGAGTGGTCACTGCTGGGGGCTGGCTCAGCGTTTGGTCTCTACCACCGTTTCGGACGGGCCACGCCGCGAGGGGTTGGTGGATTCGTGATCTATCGAAACGATCATTGGCTGGTCGCCGGCACCGGGCTTGGGTATGGCGATGTGCTCGGCGTCGAGGACGGGATCGTTGGCTACGAAACCGTCGGGTGCCCGATCACCTTCGATGAGTATCAACTTCCCCTTCCTCTGCCCAGGGATGACCTACCGGCCGATCTCGAGATCGTGGCGTTCACCCCCTCCAGCAACCTCGGCGTTGGAGAGTATCCGTCCTCTATTGCTGCGTTGAGCGACCAGGGTGATCTGGAGTTTCTGGCCTCTCGCCTACACGGTGGGGTGTCCGTAGACAGCCTGGCCAAGGTTCGCAACGGAAACGCAGTCATGGCGGTGTGCCGGCCCTATGGGCCTGATGGCGGCGAGGTGGTGACAGTGGGCACCACCGACTGGGTGTTTGGGCTGCCCAACGATCCGATGGTGGCCAAGGTGACGGCCAACGTCCTCGACCGGCTCAGCGGTCAGTGGTGACGGCGACCGATCGGAAATAGTCGGCGGTGGCGTCGTCGAGCGGGAGGTAGCTCTCGATCTGAAGCTCCTCCAACGTCACGTTGTTTGCGGCGCTGAAGACGGTGATGGTGGTGAGCAGATTCAGTGTCACATCGCCCAGGTTGAGCCGAAGGCTCAGGGTTGGGTCGCCCACGTCGAACAGACTCGGGCTTCGCCAGTCGGCGGGAATGTCGGGATAGTTGAGAACGTCAGTCAGCAAGGCGGCGAGGCGATAGTCGTTTGGTCGGTCCATGAGATCGCGCTGGGCTCGTCGAAGGGCCTGCCCGGCAACCTCTTCCCAGGCATCGACAAACGGCCGAAAGACGGGATCGAGAAGAAGGCGAAGAAGGTTGGGTCGAGTCTCGGCGTCTACGCCGACCAAGCCGAACAAGGAGGCTGCCGCCTTGTTGCTGAGCAGCACGTCCCAGGTTCGATCGAACACGACCATCGGATAGGGAGCGTGATGTTCGAGCATGGTGTCGAGCGTCGTCCCGATTGGGCCAGCCAGGAGCTCATCAATGGTGGGCTCGGCGTAGCGAGGTTCGAATCCGGCTGTCCTCAGCAGCTCGTTTCGGTCTCGTAGAGGAACGTCCAGAACCTCGGCTAGAAGAAGAACCATCTCCACGCTGGGCTGTGAACGGCCTGTCTCCAGAAAGCTGATGTGACGGGACGAGACCTCGGCCATGAGCCCAAGATCGAGCTGGCTCATGCCGCGCTGGTTCCTCCAGTAGCGAAGGAGGGCCTTGAAGGCATTCTCGGTCTGGGCCATGGCGTCAGAATACGACCGCAGCATTGCCGCAGGCACTTACCCGAGCAGGTAATGGGCAACGTGCATGGTCCGTTGTTCGATGGTCGTATGACCAAAACCGAGACAACCCGCTTCATGGAAGTTGGAGACAGCCAACTGGCCTACGAGCAGCGTGGCTCTGGCCCCGACCTGCTCTTCTTGCATGGATGGCCCCTACATCGGGCCACCTGGCGGCTGGTGGCTGACCATCTGCCCGATGCTGCCTGTCACCTGCTCGACTTTCCCGGCGCGGGCGAGAGTGTGACCCCCGCCAGCACACCAGTCTCCCTCCGTAACCACGTAGACGCCACGGTGGACTTCATCAAACAACTTGGCACAGACTCTCTCGACACAGACGGGGTGGTGTTGGTCGGCCATGACTCTGGCGGCATGATCGCCAGGATGGTGGCGGCGCAGCTGCCGTCACAGGTGGTCGGACTGGTTCTGATCGGAACCGAGATACCGGGACACCACCCGAAGCTCATCGATCAGCTGCAGACGATGGTGAAGGCACCAGGGGCGGCGGCGGTCACCCGACGATCGCTCCGGAGCCCAAGAATTGCTCGCCACAAGCGCATGCTGGGAGGTCTGTTCTGGGACCGGGACCTCATCGAAGGGAGCTTCAGAACGGACGTGTTGGCGCCCACGCTGGCCGACCCGGCAGCGATGGACCGTCAGCTGGAGCTGTTGGCGAGCTACAACCACGACCTAGTGGATGAGCTCGAGCCGATTCACGCCGAGATCACGTGCCCGACGCTGTTGATATGGGGCGAGGATGATCCGTTCTTCCCGCCGGCCCTGGCACAGGCGATGACGTCACAGTTCAACGGCCCGACCCGTTTCGAACTGGTACCGAAGGCTCGACTGTTGGTACACGAGGAACACCCAGACCGAGTGGCTCAGCTCACACGAGAGTTTCTGGCTGAGCATGGTCTGGATCGGTCAGCTCGTC
>CALHBU010000457.1 GCA_937930655.1 uncultured Acidimicrobiales bacterium
CTGAGGTGAGCTCGGCCAGATACGGGACCGTGATCAACCCAGCGGCGAGAGCACCAGCGGTCTTAGGAAAACGACGGCAGTGAGTGACCAGCCGATGCAAACGAACCGCATCACGATTCGATACACCCGCCTCGACCTCCAGATACCTCACTGGCGACGCATACCCCAAGAACGCAGTGAGGTTGGCTTCTTCGAACTCGATCATGTTGCCGATCGCTTCGGCCTCGATGCGTTCCATCGCAGCAAGAAGACCGGTGCCGGTCTCGCCGGCACGCAACGCTGACGTCCCGTCAATCGGCCCAGAAGAAGGTCGAGAATTGAGAACAGAATCTGTGTTCGCACCCGCCGGTGATCCCATGACCAAACACTAGTCAGGGGGTATGACAGTCAAGATGTCCCGGGTACGAGGACCGACCTTTAATCGAGACAGGCTTCCGCCACCCATGGTTGGGCGGCCAGACGCTCGACGGCCGAACGATCAAACTGGCTGAGCGCGTCTTGGGAGACAGGAATACTGGAGGCGAGCGCCTGGGACTGGCACCGGGCTAGCGCCGGGTTCACGCCATCCTCTAACAAGGTGTTGAGCGACCATCCAGCGACCCATACCGGTGCCAACAACTCGATTCCCTGGGCTCGGACCGGGACCATGGCCGAGCAACCCTCGTAGCTGACGGCCGAACCGCCAGGTTGGCCATTAGTCGATACCGATGCCGTCCAGCCGGACCTATCGAAGGCCGCCGCCAGTTCGTTTCCGTCGTTGCCACTATCAACCCAGATAGTTCCGACCAAGCAGTACCCGTCGCCCTCGTTCTCGACCACCCGATAGGTATCGCTGTCATAGCCGATGACCGCCTGGAAGGCTTCGCCCGGCGTCATGTTGGTTGCAACGAGCGACAGATAGAAGGTGAGGGCCCCGATGGTGCCGGTTCCGATCGTGGTCGCCCCAGGGGATTCGTCCTCGACGGCCGGCGCTTCGCCGGAGCGCACCGGTCCAACCAGTGAGCCCAATGGATCGAAGAGGCGCTCGGTCGAGCCCCCACCGTCACGAAGCAACTGGTTGAGCTCTTCCAACCCATCAGCCTCGACAATCGAATCCACGGTCGGGTGCCCGAGTGCGTACAGCGCCAGAAATTGAGTGACGGCAAAGCCACGTAGGGGCTCCTGAGCAATCGCCGCCTCGTCGTACTCTTCGGCCAAGGCTGCCGCCCGATCTTCCGGGAGCTCCCCGATCCAACGGTCCCGCATCCGGTCGGCATCGCCCTCGATCAAGGCCAGATGCACCAACGCCTCATCCTCGTTCGCCATCTTCCTGATCAGCAGGTCGTTCTGATGCTGTAGAGCGTGTGTCAGCTCGTGCACCATCAACGCCCGCACAGCGTCGGTTATCGGCTCATCAGGCATCACGATCTCACCGGTGGCTGGCTCGTAAAAGGCACCCGCCACCTCGGTCCGAGCAGTGGCAGCCTGCTCTGACGCGTCGCTTCCCTCGTCCAGCAAACCGAGGAGCGTCAAGGCCACGCTGCCTGGGTCGCGTACTTCGTCGCTGTCAGTCGAGTCGCCGGCTCGAGCCTCAAAGCTCTCGGCCAAAGCTGCGGTCACATCGGTTCGACGAACAGACACCGGCGCCAGAAACGTGAGCCCTCGCTCCGCTTCGAGAAAGGCCATGAGGTCGGCAAACTCTTCGGTGGCGTCGGTGGTAGCCGGGTCGTAGAAGGCGAGGTTGTCAGGCAACGAGCTACACGCCGATGCGAGAAGAGACAGGCCCAGGATGAGGGCTGCACATTGGCGTCGCACCTGGTGAGCTTCGGCACGAGAATGAAGGGGCTTTACTCCAGAGCTTCAGCGATGGCGAGCTCGGCGACCCGTTCGCCGTCGTAGCCGAGGATGTCCTCGAGCACCTCCATCGAATGCTCGCCATAGGTCGGGCCGGCCCAGTCGAACCGGCCGGTGGAACGAGAGAGTGTGTAGGGCATCCCATCGATGGCCACCGAACGAGCGGTGGCGTGAGGGGCCCACTGAAAATGGTTCCGGTGAACGAGTTGCGGGTCGGTGAAGCACTCGCCCGAGTTCTGCACCTCATGAGCGTTGACCCCGTGAGCCTGCAACCGAATCTGTAGCCCGGCCCCGATCTGACCGCTCGTCCACTTGCCGATGATTTCGTCCAGCTCGTCGGCCCGGGCCTGTCGCTCGTCGAATGACAGTTCGGCCAAGTCTTTCCGCCGCATCTCGATGGCCAGCGAACGCCACTGCTGGTCGTCCTGGCAGGCGATGGCGATCCAGTTGTCGTCTCCGTCGGTGGGATACACCGCGTGGGGACAGACGTCGGGGTCGGCATTTCCACGCCGGGTCACCGGCTCGACGCCCCGTTGCGCTTCGAGCAGCGATGGGGTGAGGAAGTGGGTGGCCGCTTCCATCTGCGAGAAGTCGAGATATTGGCCAACCCCCGATTGGCGCCGCTGGTCGAGCGCAGCCAACAACGCGGCGGCGGTGAAGCGGGGTGAGGTGTAGTCGGTGTAGGCCATATAGGGGCCGGCCGGGAGCCGATCGGGCCAGCCGGTGATGTCGAAGAAGCCGGCGACCGATGCCGACATGTTCCCGAAACCGGCGAAGTCCTGGTAGGGCCCGGACTGACCCATCACGCAGCTCGACGCCATAATCAGCTGTGGGTTGATGGCCGCCAACGAGTCGTAGTCGAGACCCCAGCTGGCCATGGTCCCCGGTGTGAAGGACTCCAGAACAATGTCGGCCCAGGCCGCCAGGTCTTTGACCACCTCTCGGGCCTCGTCCTTGGAGAGATCGAGCGAGATGACCTTCTTGTTGGCGTTGGTGGAGTGCCAGGTGATGGCATTCTCCTGATCCGGCACGTCATCGCGAAATCCCAGAGCCTGACGGAGCAGACAGGGCCGGTTGACCGACTCCACCCGGACCACTTCGGCCCCCCAATAGGCCAGGATCTTGGTAGTCAGGGGCGCGGCGGCCACCCAGGCCAGGTCGGCGATCTTCACCCCTTCCAGCGGACGACGGTTCGGATCGCCGTTGCCGGTTGATCCGGTCGACCCAGTGGTCGAACCTGGCTCGGCTGCCACCTCGGTGGTGTGCTCGCCAACCCCAGGCGCGGCCGGGAGCCGGCGCAGCGGTGTGGCCGACGCTTGCACCACCGGTCCGGGGTGAAGCTCACCATCGACGTTGTCCCAATAGTCCCGGGCTGCCAGTTGGGGGCTGGTCAGGACATCGTTGAGATCACTAACCGGGGCCAGCAACAGTCCGTCGGCCAACCCCTTCTCCAGAAGCTCGGCCTTGGTCTTGGTCAGGGCGAACTCGCTTATGACCCCGATGATTCGGTCTAGCTCCTCGAGCGTTTCCCGACCTTCCATGATGTCCATGGCCAGGTCGACATAGTTCTTGTCCCTGGTGGCCTCGTCGCAGCCGCCCTCTTCGTAGACCCAGTGCATGAACTGGCTCACTTTTGGCCCGATCATCTGACCGAAGGCGAGGGTGATGATGGCCCAGCCGTCCGCACATTCGTACACCCACTTGAGCAGCTGTGACCCGAACTTCGCTCCGCCCGCGACCCTCTCCACCGGAGCCAAACCGGCCGGCGCATGGAGGATGGCCGGAAGGGCCGTTTCAGCGGCCGCCTGCTGCGCGGAAACGTCAACGTGTTGGCCCAGCCCGGTGTGGTGCCGGTCCTCCAGTGCCACCAGAGTGCCAACCGCAGCCTGGGCTCCGGCGTGACACCAGGTCTGAGGTACAGAGATCCGAACCGGTGCCCGGTCGCCGTCGCCGGTAGCCGCCATCTGACCGCTGGACGCAACCAGCGTGAGGTCCGAGGCCAGCCAATCGGCCTTCGGCCCGTCGGACCCCCACGGCGTAATGGACACGGTGACAAGCGCCGGATTGGCGGCCCGCAGGCGGGTCAGATCCACCGGCTGGTCGTCGAAGGTCAGCGAGCGATCGTCGATGACAACGTCGGCAGAAGCCGCCAACCCATCGAGGTCGGCAAGACGCTCGGCCACCACCGATCGTTTACCGCGGTTGTAGGCGTCGAACTGTGCATCGCGCCGCCGCCCGCCATCTGGTTCGACCAAGACAACGTCGGCCCCGAACTGGGCCAGCATGAACCCGGCGAAACTTCCGTGCTCGCCAGTGAGATCGATGACTCGATGGGGGGTGAGCACGACTGTTACTTGCCCTTGAAGGTTGGCGTCCTCTTCTCCACAAACGCCTTGGCTGCTTCTTTGTGATCCTCGGTTTGACCGGCCCGGGTCATGGCAACGGCCTCGGCGGCCAGACATTCCTTGAGCTCATGCTGAAGCGCCCGGTTGAGGTTCTCCTTCATGAGCCGGTGGGCGATGGGTGGGCCGGAAGCGATCTCGTTGGCGAACGCCAGAGCCTGCTCGGTCAACTCAGCAGCGGGAGCCACCCGGTTGGTCAGTCCAAGCTCGAGAGCTTCCTCGGCCGCCACCCGACGAGCAGTGAAGTAGAGCTCCTTGGCTCTGGCCGTTCCCAAGAGTTGGGTGAGATACCAGCTGCCACCGAAGTCGCCGGAGAACCCGACCTTGGCGAAAGCGGTGGTCATGAAAGCTGAGTCGGCCATGATCCGCATGTCGGCGGCCAGTGCGATGGAGAGCCCGGCCCCGGCTGCTGCTCCAGGGAGGGAGGCGATAACTGGCTTGGGCAGTTCGTGGATGGCGAGCGACACTTGCTCCTGGCGGAAGCGGAGATCGTCGATCCGGTCCTCGACGGTTTGGCCGCCGCTGGCGCCGGGCGCCTTCCGACTGGCCATGGACTTCACATCGCCGCCGGCGCAGAACGCGCCGCCTTCACCGGTGAGCAACATGCAACCGATGCCGGGATCGGAGGCGATAGCCGGCAGAACCCGGTTGAAACCCTCATACATCTCGCTGCTGAGGGCGTTGCGAGCTTCCGGCCGATTGAACGACACCACGGCAACGCGGCCTTCCTGTCGGACGAGAAGATGTTCGGTACCTGTTTCGAGCGCAGTCATGTCAGTGAGTCTTCCTCAGCCGTCGACCGAGAGCCAGTGCAGCCACGATGGGGCATCAGCCCAACGACCGAATCTTTGGGCCGACACGCTGACTCGTAGGCTGCCAGGATGCGCGCAGTCACGACCACCGGAGCCACCGCTTCGGCCAAGGATGCGCCACTACTCACCAAAGAATTCCTGCTGCTGATCGTCAGCGGCTTCTTCGCTCTTTGCGGCTTCTCCTCGACCCTGCCGCTCGTTCCTCGCTATGTCGAGGGCGAACTCGGTGGCGGCAAAGTGTCTGTCGGGATCGCGGTTGGCATCTTCTCTCTTTCCGCCGTGTTTGCCCGACCGCTCGTTGGCAAACTCGGTGATGAGCGGGGCCGGCGCTACATCATTGTCGGCGGCACCGCCCTCACCGCCCTGACAGTGGCAGCCCACGCTCTGGCATCGAGCATTCTCCTGCTCTACATCGTTCGGCTGGCCATGGGCGTAACCCAGGGCGCCTTCTTCGTCGGATCAGCGACCATGGTCAACGACCTGGCTCCGCCCGAGCGTCGTGGGGAGGCAACCAACTACTTCTCGGTTGCCGTGTACGGCGGCATGGCCATTGGGCCTCTCGGCGGCGAACTAATTCAGCGGGCAACGAGCTTTGGCATTGCGTTCCTCGCCGGCGGTATCTCGCTCTTGATTGCCTCTGCTCTGGCCTGGTTTCTGCCTCGAGACCGTCCGGCACAGGCCACCTCGTCCAACCCAGCCGAGCGGAAGCCCATGATCCTCATCCATCCGGCAGCTGTGCTCCCCGGGCTGATCCTGATGGGCGGCCTAGTCACCTTCACCGCCCTGAATGGCTTCATGCCGCTTTATGTGGAGGAACAGAATCTGGGCTCGGCCGGACCGATTCTTCTGGTCTATGGCCTTCTCGTCCTCGTCATGCGAATCATCGGGTCCAAGCTTCCCGACCGGTTCGGCACGCTTCGGATGTCGACCATTGCCCTCATCGGACAGGCCGCC
>CALHBU010000458.1 GCA_937930655.1 uncultured Acidimicrobiales bacterium
TCGTAGTCGACATCGTCGTGGTCGGTGATGAGCACTACCACATCGGCTTTGGCGACTTCAGCTGCGTCGAGCCCCACTCGGGCCGCCGTGTCGTCGAGGTGGAACCGGTCGACGTGAGCGTCGTGCACGACCACCTCGGCCCCCAGATCGAGGAATTGCTCGATGATCTGGGTCGACGGCGTCTCCCGGGCATCGTTGGAGTTCTTCTTGTAGGCCACGCCGAGCACCAGGACCCGAGAACCCTTGACCGATTTGAGCCGGTCGTTCAGGCCCAGCTGGACCCGCTTGACCACGTAGTCAGGCATGTGGTCGTTGATGTCGTTGGCGATTTTCACGAACTTGCTGGTTGTTCGCAGCGTGCGTTCGATCTGCCACGACAGATACGAGGGATCGATGGGCAGGCAGTGGCCGCCAACCCCGGGGCCGGGATAGAACGGCATGAAGCCGAATGGCTTGCTGGACGCGGCCTCGATGACATCCCACATGTCGATACCGAGTGCGTGAGCGTGCACACCGATCTCGTTGACCAGCGCAATGTTCACGTGCCGAAAGGTGTTCTCCAACAGCTTGGTCAGCTCAGCCTCACGGGTGCCCTTGACTGGCACCGTGGTGTCGACGATGGCGTCGTAGAAAGCCTGAACGACCTTGAGCGATTGCTCATCGATGCCGGACACGACCTTGGGGGTCCGCTGGAAGTTCCAGACCTCGTTGCCGGGGTCGATTCGTTCCGGCGAGAAGCCAACATGAAAGTCCTCGCCAGCCTTGAGACCCGAACCTGTCTCCAGCAGCGGGACCAGCACTTCGTCGGTGGTGCCGGGATAGGTGGTCGATTCGAGGATGACGGTCGAACCCGAAGCAACCAGTGGTGCAATCATCGCTCCGGCTGACTCGATATAGGTGAGATCGGGCTGACCGTCGCGCAACGGCGTCGGCACCGTAATGACCGCAATGTCGAAGTCCTTCGCATCGGCGATGTCGCTGGTGGGTAGGAACCGTCCGGTCGCCAGGGCTGCGGCCACATCGGCATCGGTGATGTCGTCGATATGGGACCGGCCGGCCAGCATTCCTTCGGTCTTGGAGGCATCGACGTCGAACCCGACGACGTCGAACCCCACCTCGATCGACCTCATGGCGACGGGCAAGCCGACGTATCCCTGACCAATGACAACGACCTTTTGATCCGTCATGCGCTACTACCTCTTCGTCCGTCTCTTGTCTGTACTTGCGGCTGTCTTTGTGTGCGGGCTTCACGGCCAGTATTACTGCCACTGGTCCTATCGGCGCGCGCATCCACGGCGAAAGCTCCGCGCCACCAAATAGTCATACACCGAGATACTCCAGAACCCGTTGAGTCAATATCTCTGAACCAGCCTGGTTCAGATGGTTCGCATCACCGAAGAGCAGCCGGTCCTCTCCCAAATCCGATGCATCCAAAAAGTCGACGCCACCCTCTTCTGCTAACCGTTCCACCACATCCCGGGCCTCATCGATATTGGCTCGACCATCTGGGTGAAGCGGCCCATAGTCGGCGTAGGACACCGGAAGAAAAACCAGGAGCACCCGTTTGCCTTCAAGGGTTCGGAGCAGCGAAGCCAAGCCGTCGGCCTGAGGGCCTCCGACCGAATAGTCGGCCAACGCCAACTCTTCCCGGGCTATGTCGCCGTCGGTCATCACCGGTTCGGGACGATCGCGATAACGGGTGAGACGACCGGTCTCGTCGGTGGTCAGGCCCTCGGCCGTCTGATTGACCAGCATCCACGACACCCAACTGGTGGGCCTCCGCAGATCGGAGCGGTGTCGAACCAACACCGAGTACCGGCCTGCCACCAGCTCGGTTCTGGTGAGGGCCGAACGGTCGGCCACCCTTCGCCACGACAGCGACCGTGTTGCATCAGCCAAAACCGCGGCGTTCTCGGCCGCACGGGCATCGTTCATCTCTCGGCTGGTCACGCCCACCACCACGGTCTCAGCGTCGTCAAAGAGGGTGAGAGCAAAGCTCTCGGCGAAGGCATCGAGCGTCTCAGTGCCCGCTCCAGCCCACCACAGGTCGTAGGCCGCTTGGTCAACCACCAAATTCGGGTCGAATGCTGCCCCGGCGGTGGACGTACCGAAGAACAAGATGTCGGTCTTGATTCCCGCCTCGGCCCGGTCAGCAGCGTTGTCCCGATGTTCGTCGAGAAGACGAGGAAGCAGGGTTTCTCCAAACGACGATTGGGCGCTAACCACCCGGCCTGCCATTTCGGCACCGAGCACCATGACCAACGCCACGATGAGAATCACCCGCCACGTGGCTCGAGACGCAGCTGGCGCGCCAACGTCAGGCTCTACCGGTTCGGAATCCGCAGGATCCGGGGTGGTGGTGGACGGTCTTGTCATCAGAACTGGAAGTAAACGAAGGGGACGGGAGTTCCGCCGGAGGCCAACAACACTCCGACTGCGGCCAGACCGTAGGCCACGCCCTGGTACGCAGGACGGAGTCTGGGCAGCCCGGCATCGGTGTTGGTCCGGATCTGGAGCTGATCAATCAGTACCAGCAGCAGCGCGGCTGGGAGAAGGAAGTTGGCGATGCCCAACACCGGGAGAACCCCGGCCCGGAAGGACAGAATGCCGGTGATCACGTCAACGGCGTCACCGAAGGAATCGGCCCTGAAGAAGATCCAGGCGAAACAGGTCAGATGGAACGTCACGAGAGTCCTGGCGATCAGCCCCACCTTCGATGAAGGATCGCTGTCCAGCCCCAGACTTCGTTCGATCATCAAGTAGAGACCTTGCAGCGCCCCCCACACAACGAAGGTCCAGGCCGCGCCATGCCACAAACCACCAAGAAGCATGGTCAACGACAGGTTGATGTACGTGCGGCGGGCGCCCTTTCGATTCCCGCCGAGGGGGATGTACAGATAGTCACGGAGCCAGTTGGAGAGCGAGATGTGCCACCGCCTCCAGAACTGGGTGATGGTCGGCGAGAAGTACGGCTGCTTGAAGTTCTCCACCAACTCGATTCCCAGCAACCTTGACGTTCCCCGAGCCATGTCGCTGTAACCAGAGAAGTCGCCGTAGATCTGGATGGCGAAGCAGTACACCCCAATCACCAGCTCGATGAAGCCAGCCTCCCCCGCCCGACCGAACACATCGTTGGCCACATCGGCTGCCGTGTCGGCGATGACCACCTTCTTGACCAGTCCAATGGCCAGAAGCGCAATCGCGCTGGAGACATCGTCGGCTGATGGGCGAGCCCGGGGCTTGATGATCTGTGGCACCAGGCGGGTTGCCCGTTCTATTGGCCCAGCAACCAGCTGCGGGAAGAACGAGACGTAGAGTGCGAAATCGAAGAAGTCCCGGACAGGTTCGAGATCCCGTCGATACACATCAATCGTGTACGACATCGATTGGAACGTGTAGAAGCTGATGCCGACCGGGAGAATGATGCCCAGTGATGGGGCCAGAAAGTCGACGCCGACGCTAGCCAGACTCGACTCCAAGGACTCGGCGAAAAAGCCGAAGTACTTGAAGAACCCGAGAATGCCCAGGTTTACGCCCATGCTCACCAGCAGCAGTCGCTTGCGTTTGGTGGCAGGAACCTCGTCAGCGTCGCGCCCCAGAGCCCGCCCAACGAGGAAGTCGACGGCAGTGCTGACAAAGAGAAGGCCGAGAAATCTCCAGTCCCACCATCCATAGAACACATAGGACGCGACGAGGAGCACCCGATTCTGTGCTTTGAACCGGAGCTGCCAGTACGCCGTGAGGACCACGGCGAAGAAAATCACGAACTGGACTGAGTTGAAGATCATGACAAGTTTTTGTCCATCGGCCGGTCCGAGACGTTTCTGAGAAGCGCCGCGTTGGCGCCGAAGCGGCGAAACTACTCGCCCAAGAAGAGCAATATCGGATCGACCTGAGCGGCATCACCCAGCAACAAGCACCTGAGGGGACCACCTTGATGGGCACATGGTCCCGACCTCAACACAGCGACCTTAGAGAGTGGTTCACTGGCTTCACTCCCAGGAAAGGACCCTTCCTCTATGCGTAAGACAGCAGCCGCGGCTCTGGTCGCAGTGCTATCTCTCCCCGTGTTCGGCGTCTCGCCGGCCAGCGCCACCGATCTAGGCACCGTCAGCCAGGTCACCAACGGCGACAACAAATCGACGGTTCCGTCCCTCGATAGTGACGGTGATGCGGTGGCCTTTCACTCCAGCGCCACCAACCTTCCCGGGGGCACCACCAATACGGCCAACGTCGACGATGTTTTCTCGACCAACCCGACCGCTCTTCCGGCCACTTTCACCCGCCACACCAACGGTGATGGTGGCGAACGAGGCTCCTTTCCCGACATCTCGGCCAACGGCCAGTGGGTCGTCTTCACCAGCACCGACGCTGGTGGCGGCACCAACGAGATCAAGCGAGTGAATGTCTCGAGCGGTGCCGTCAGCACTATCGCTCTCGGCAACAACGACTCCGGCACATTGCTGAACCTTCCTGGCGCCAGAGTGGCCAACGATGGTTCGGTGGTCTTCATGAGCCTGGCCACCGGGTTTCCCGGCGACAATGAGAACGACACTGTCGTGGACAACAACGGCACCCCCAATACCGCCGATGATGTAGTCATCGAAGGGTGGGACATCTTCCACTGGGACAACGGCACCGTCACCAAGCTGACTGATGGCAGCCAGCCCAACTTCTTGTTCCCGGATATCTCGGCCGACGGTTCACTCGTCACCTATGAAAGCTCGAGCACCCTCAACACCACCTCCACCCCGGGTGGCCTGATTCTTGGTATCGGTGACGAGCGCAAGGTCTACACCAATGTCACTGCAGGTGGTAGCCAGCAGCTCATCGCCAACGGTAACGGCCGTGACGAACTGCCCCGAATCAGCGATGACGGGAGCACCATCGTTTTCCGTAGCGACTCGACTGATCTGGCCGGCAACAACCCAACGCCGAACGTGCTCGTCTGGACCAGCAATGGCGTGACACGGGCGACCAGCGAGGGCGGCCCGAGCGGAATCACCAACCCCGACGTCTCCGGTGACGGCAGCCACGTGGTCTACGCCTTCGACGGCGAGGTCTACCGCGATGCCATTGGCGGAGGCTCACGTATCCAGTTGAGCAACCACGGCGGTATCCCGGTGTTCATCGGTTACCCGAGCGCCAACGTCGATGCCACCAAGGTTGCGTTTGCCCAGAGTCTGAACAACTCGGTCCAGGGCGTCGAGGTCATGCTGTGGGAAGAGCCACCACCGGCTGGCGCTCCTGATGCTCCGACCGGAGTGACCGCGGCTGCAACCGGCGAGACCACCGCTTCGGTGTCGTTCGCAGCAGCCGCCGACAACGGGTCGCCCATCAGCGGGTTCACCGTCACCGCCAGCCCCGGCGGGGCAATGGCCACTGGCGCCACCTCGCCCATCACCGTGTCGGGACTCAACCCCAACACCACCTACACCTTCACCGTCATTGCGACCAACGGAGTAGGCGACAGCCCAGCCGGCGGTCCGTCCAATGCAGTCACGACCAATGACAACACTCCGCCCCCGAGCTGCGGTCCGATCCTTTCGGCGAACTTCCAGGGCATGAGTGGCACCGACGGACGAATCGCCCGTCTCTATGCCGCCTACTTCCTGCGTAGCCCCGACCCCGCTGGCTTCCAGTTCTGGCAGGCCCGTATTGCCGCTGGCGACTGGAGCAACGACGACGCTGCCACCTTCTTCAGCGAAAGTGCGGAGTTCGATGCCCTCTACGGCAGCAACTTGTCCAACGCAGCGTTCATCGACCTGCTCTATCAGAACGTGCTCTGCCGTTCCGCTGATGCCGGTGGCGAAGCATTCTGGCTGGACCTGATGAACAGCCAGGGATGGAGCCGAGGCCAGGTTGCTCTCGGATTCTCCGACTCAGCTGAGTTCCGCCAGCGGACCAACACAAACTGATCCCCCGATCACCGCTCATCTGAGCGACGTGGAGAGGAGGGGGTCCCGGGCCGATTCGGCCCGGGACCTCGTCTTTCACTGACAAGACCCGCTATCGACCCTGGAAACGTGTGAAACGAACAACATTCACAATCATGGTGGCAACCGTTGTTGCTGTTGCCTCGTTGCTTTCGACCGCCCCTTTCCTTCAACCGGCGTTGGCCGACACCGTCGTCGTCCCCCTCACAGTCGGCGACGACGACTCGAACACCCCGGTCGCCACAACTGATGGCGAACTGGTGGTGTTCTCGTCATTTGCCGACGATCTCCCGGGGGCCGAAGGGGCAAGCATTCGCCGCCAAGTTTTTGTGGCCATCACGGAAACCGGGCAATTCGAACGGGTCACCTTTGGCAACAGCGACTCCCTGAACCCGGACATATCTCCCAATGGCCACTGGGTCGTGTTCGACTCCTTCGCCTCCAACCTTGTGCCGGCCGACACCAACGGCCAGCGAGATGTCTTTCGCTTCCATCGCCCCAGCGGCGTGCTCGACCGAGTGACTGATGGCGATGCCCCGTCGGTTCGACCGCGGGTGGCCGATAGCGGAACCGTCATTTTCGAATCGGCCGCCTCCAACCTGACGACGCCGGTCGACAGCGACGGACAAAGCGACGTGTTCGTCTGGGACGGGGCAACCATGACGGCTGTGACCGGAACCGAGAACTACGACTATCACGGAGCCGAAATCTCCGGCGACGGCTTGACCATCGCCTACGTGCACGAGCACCCCGACGGCGACCCCAACCATCCGTACGGCGACCTCGACGTCTACCTCGCCGACGCTGATGGCTCGAACTCAGTCGAAGTCACTGCTGCCGGAAACTACCCATCCGACCTCCCACGCCTCTCTGACGACGGAAGCTTGCTGGCCTTTCGGAGTGCCGCCAACTCACTACCCGGTGCTCCCGGCGGTATCGGCCGCAATGTCATCGTGTGGAGCAATGCCACCGGGTTCACCCGTATTTCCAACAGCAACAACCAAAGCGTCCTGGCCCTTGCCCTGACCGACGATGGCACCACCGTCGCCTTCGCCACCGCCGAAGATCTACTGGGCGATGGCAACGCAGAGGTCAACATCTTCGTTGGCAACACCGACGCCTCGAGCCTCGAACGCCGCACCAACAATGGCGCCACCAACCCGGCCATCGCTGACAGCGGAGACGTACTCGTCTACGAAACCGGCGAACCCATCACCGACCTCGAAGCCCAAACCGAAGCTACGCCTCCTCCCACCACCTCGACCACGGCCGCTTCGACTACAACAACCACCGAACCCGTCACCACAACAACCGAACCCCCCGGCATCGACCCCATCCTCAGCTCCGGCTATCAGGGTCTCGGCGGAACCGATGGCAGAATCGCCCGGCTCTACGCCGCCTTCTTCCTCAGGGATCCAGATCTGGCCGGCTTCAGCTTCTGGCAGAACAAGATTGCCGCCGGCGACTGGAGCAACGACGACGCCGCCCGCTTCTTCTCCGAAAGCCCCGAATTCCAACAGACCTACGGACAGGGACTTACCGACAACGACTACATCGTCCTGCTGTACCAAAACACCCTGGACCGCCAACCCGACGCCGGCGGCATGAGTTACTGGCTAGCCCAACTAAACGCTGGCATGAGCCGAGGCCAAGTAGCCCTCGGTTTCAGCGACGCCCCCGAATTCCGCCAACGCACCCGAACCAACTAGCGCAATCGCTCTCGCGCTCAGGAGGGTCGTCCACCGATTGTCACGCTGCGGGTCCTACGTCCAAGTCCTCGCTTAGACAATCGTTGCCCGACCCTCTTACCCACCGAGCCACTGGCCCCAGCGGCTACAGAACGATGGCTTCGGCTCCTAAGAGCACTCGGAGTTCCGGTATGAGGCCGTTGCCGGTGTCGACCGAGAACTCGTCGGACAGCTTCACTGCCCGGTCTTCGCTGAGGTGGATGTACACCTCGGAGTCGCCCGTGTGTTGACGCAACACCACTTTCAGTTGCCCGATCAGCTCGTCAGAGAGAAGGTTGGGCCGAATCTCCAGCCTCAGCGGTGGTGATGCTCCGAGCACTCCGGGCTCGAAGACCTCGACTGACTGGGCCATGATCTTGGGCTGGTCGTCGCGACGATCGATTCGACCTCTGATGACAACCACCCGGTCGTCTTCGAGAAGATGGCCGTAGTCGGCAAACGTCCTCGGAAAGATCATCGTTTCGGCCGAGTGGGTGAGATCCTCGAGCACGAGGACACCCATGAGGTCGCCCTTCTTGGTCCACTTCCGCTGCAGGTTGGTGATGACGCCACCGACAGTGACCAAGGCGCCGTCTTCGGCTTCTTCCAACGCACCGATGGTGGTCTCGGCCTTCCGGCGGAGCGCCGCTTCGAGACCCATCAATGGATGGTCGGAAACGTAGAGACCCAGCATCTCCTTCTCGTAGGCCAGCCGCTGACCCTTGTCGAACGCAAGGTCGGGAATTGTCGGGCGATCGTCGAACGACGGTGAGTCGCTGTCGGAGTCGCCACCGAAGAGGGTCATGACTCCCATGTCGTGCTCTCGGCGGGACGCCACCGTCTTGTCGATGATCTCCTCGAAACAAGTCAGCAACCCTCGGCGCCGATGGCCAAGCGAGTCGAATCCGCCGGCCTTGATCAGGGCTTCGATGGTTCGCTTGTTGAGCACCGAATAATCGACTCGTTCACAGAAGTCGATGAAGTCCACGAACGGGCCGTTGGCCTTCCGCTCAACGAGGATCTGCTCGACCAGACCCTCGCCAACATTTCGCACCGCCGACAACCCGAAGGCAATGGCGTTGAGCGGCGCATCGGGATCGGGGTCGGGAATCGACGTAAAGTTCATGTCCGAGACGTTGACGTCGGGGACCAGAACATTGATACCGAGCTGGCGACACTCGTTGAGGTAGATGGCCGCTTTCTCCAGGCTGCTCTTGACACTGGTGAGCAGGGAGGCCAGGTACTCGACCGGATAGTTGGCCTTGAGGAACGCCGTTTGGAAACTGACGAAGCCGTAGCCGTAGG
>CALHBU010000459.1 GCA_937930655.1 uncultured Acidimicrobiales bacterium
GAGCGCAGTACGCCTAACAAAAGAGCGCAGTACGCCTAACAAAAGAGCGCAGTACGCCTAGGCAAAAACTGGAGTGAATGTCTGGGCCGGCAGTTCGCTGTCGGCCCAGTCGCCTTCACTCACCAACTCGGCAGCCAGTCGACCGATCTCGTCGGAGGATTTGGCAGCCGAGCCGTTGCCGCCGATGGCGACAGCCACCCGGGGACCCCCGGCCGAAGGCACCGATTGCTCGTCGACCCAGCCGATGTAGGGGTCGCCCGATGGCGTCCCAGTGTAGACACAGGGGGTCTGGGCCCAGCTGGTCACCTCGACATCAGGTAGAAGCCCGCGAACACAGTTCTGAAGGGCTTCGGCCTCGTCGGCCCCGCCATCGGCGTGAAACCAGGCCGTGAGATCGGTCTGATCGACGACGTCTGCTTCTCGCATCTCTCCACCGATCTTCAAACAGAGTCGACCGTCGGGGTAGACAACAGGTGGTACCCAGTAGATGCCGTTGAGCCGATCATCGGGCGGGTCTCGGAGAATGAAACTGGGGATCCGGCCGTCGTCGACCATCTCGGCCAGCACAACAGTCCGCGGGATGCGGTGGACGTCGAGTTTCGGCCCGAGTAGCTCTGAGCCCCATGCTCCGGTGGCAAGCAGCACAGCATCCAGCCCGTCGGGAAGGTCGGCGAGGGAGTTCACGACGTCTTTGTGAACATTGGCGCCGGCCATCTCGGCCAACCGGCACTGGGCTGCGACCATATGTCGTGGATTGATATGACCGGCCGGCGGACCCTCCCAGATGATGGGGTGGGAAACTCCGGTGTGGATGCCCGTGGTCTCTCGTAACCAGTCGGCATTGACCGGGCGGGCGTCGCTACCAAAGGCTGCTCCGTTGCCCTGCCATTCGTCGACCTCGGGAAGGGCTGTCGCCAACGCCCGAGGAAAGTGCACCTTGATGCCAGAGCGGGCTTCGATGTCGGCGTAGCGGCCGATGGAACGGGCGGCCAGGGCGGACCATGTTGACGATCGGCCGACCATTCTTGTTATGCGACCTTCGTCGGGGTGACTGGAGAACGGTCCGGTCCATTCGGTGCGGACCGCGGGCTCATCGGGACCGATCAGGGTGACGATGTGACCCGCTTCGGCCAGATGCCGGGCAGCAGCCGAACCAATGAGACCTCGACCAACGACGGCAACCTGCATGGAGCCAGGCTAGATGGTTGGTTGTTGGCTATGTCAGCCGGGCCACAGACCGCTCGGCGACGACACGCGATAGTGGCAAGTGAGCAACCACCGACGGTTGCACGACAGGAAGGTGGGCGATGAACCCGAAGAGATTGAATCGACGAGCGGTCAGGCTTGGAAGCCTTATTGGATGCGGGCTGCTGCTGGCGGCTTGCGGGAGTGGCGATGGCGATGAGGTCGGCACCCCCGGTGAGTCTGAGCCGACGACCCAAACAGCTGAACAGGCGAGTGGGCCGGCCACCTCCGAGCAAGAGAGGGAAGGTGAAACCGATGAGACGGTCGTGCTCGACGTGTGGGAGCAGGTCAACGCCGAGGCGGCTGTTTGGAGGGATGAGATGCTCCCAGTGTGGGTCACTGATTGTGAGACTGGAGACCTTTACGCCTGTGACTTTCTGTGGTTTGCGGCGCCGCGGGACAGCACTCCTCTCGAGGTTGGGATGACCTGTGGTGGGCTGAACGAGCCAAAACAAGGTGGCACGTGTGTGCCCAAAGATGACCAGCCCGTAACCGAGGGCGATCATCCACTAATGGACCAGTTCACGGGAGATTGTCGGGATGGCGACCTCCTCAGTTGCCGAAAGCTGAGGACACTGAGTTCTGGGACCTCGGCGTACTACGTCTACGCCGAGGAGTGCATTTCCGAACTTCGAGCGGAGAATGGCCCGTGCTCGGTTGAGATGAAGGAAAGCATCTTTGATTGAGGCTGGCCCTCTACCTTGTCCGGTGTGAGCAACACCGATGGCCTCGACTGGACGAACGACATTGATGACTTGGTCGACAAGCTTCGACTCGATCTCGGGTTCTTGCCGTACGACCCAACACCCCATGGGCTCTATACCGCCGCTGATCTGTATGAGGGAATGGATGGTGGTTTCGAGGCAACGGTTGATCAGAAGATCTATCGCCGGGCCAGGACTGCTGGTAGTCCGCCGATTGCTCCGGTTGAAATGCTGGCTCATCGGTTGCACGACCACGGCATCACAGTTGCTCTCGACGAGTTCCGGGCCGACAAGCAGCTGGTTGGTCTTATGGGGGGCCACGCCATGCCCCGAGGGTCGGCGGGTTATCGGCAGGTTGTCGCTCTCGGCCGGGAGCTGACGATTGCCGGCTTCTGTGTTGCCACCGGTGGTGGCCCTGGAGCCATGGAAGCCGCCAATCTTGGGGCGGCCAGCGCCGCTATGGCGGAGGGAGATGTGGAAGCTCTGGTCGACACCTTGGCCGAGGTGCCGACCTTCGCTGGTGATCCTGATTCCTTCATCGGAGCGGCGCTGACCGCCTTGGCCGCCATCCCGGACCCGCAGCGGTCGCTGAGCGTACCGACGTGGTTCTACGGCCACGAACCAAGCAACCCCTTTGCCACCGACATCGCCAAGTACTTCCTCAATAGCGAGCGAGAGGCTGGTCTGCTGGCCCTGGCCACCAGCGGCATCGTCTTCGTGCCAGGCGGGCCGGGAACGTTGCAGGAGGTCTTTCAAGACGGGGCTCAGAACGCCTATGAGACCTTTGGCCCGTCGGCCCCAATGCTGTTTCTCGACAACCCAGACGACCCGGGCTGGTGGGAGCGTTCCGGCGTGCTGACTGCGCTCGATCGAGCGTTCGTCGATCATCATGGCCAACCGCGAGCGGGCCGAGATCTGGTGGCGTTTGTGGAATCGATCGACCAGTTGATGGGACGCCTGGGTTCTGGCCGAGGGTAAGAATCTCCCTTTTCTTCAAGACTGGCCCCCGCCCGGGGTCGTACTGTTTGCGCGGTGAGTACCGAGGCCGTGAATGATGCACAGGAACGGGCGCCTCATCCTCGTCTCCGCCCGTTCATCACGAGCTACCAGGGCTATCGGGTCAGCGGCCTCAGACCAGGAACCCACGCTGGTCTTCCGTCGAGCTCGCTTACCTTCATTGTTGCCTTCGACGACCCGCTGGACCTGGCTCGTGCTCCTGACGGCAGCACCGACTCCTATTGGGCCATGGTGGCCGGCCTCCATCGCCGGCCGGCGCTGGTACGCCATGAGGGTCGCCAGCACGGCGTCCAACTGGCCATCACGCCGCGAGGTGCCAGCGCACTGTTCGGGGTACCCGCAGCCGCGTTGGCCTCGACTGCTGTGCATCTAGACCAGCTGGTGCCTGTCTTTGCCGATGAACTCATCGAACGACTGTCGAACGCGGCGTCGTGGCGAGCCCGCTTTGCGGTACTCGATGACGTCTTCCTCCGCGTTCTCAACCACGATCGGGAACTACCGGCCGAGCTGGAGCAGGCTTGGCAGGCCCTGACCGTTGTTCACGGCGCCCGAAACCTCGACGACCTGGCTCGGGAGATCGGCTGGAGCCGGCGTCATCTCACCGAACGATTCCGGGACACCTTCGGTATGACCCCGAAAGTGATGGCCCGAATCCTGCGCTTCGAGCGAGCCCAGCAGATGATGCGGCTGCCGACCGCTCCTTCCCTTTCCAGCGTGGCCGCGGCCTGTGGCTACGCCGACCAGGCTCACATGACCCGGGAGTGGACCGAGTTCGCCGGCGAGCCGCCGACGGCCTGGTTGCAGGACGAACTGCTGCCAAACGTTCAAGACCCCGAGACCCCTCTCAGGCGACGATGACGCCCAAACAACGAACACTCGACAACAAGAAACGAGACATCATGAACAACAGAATCTGGCCAACCATGACCTACACCGATGCCCCGGCCGCCATTGCCTTTCTGGAGGAGGCCTTCGGTTTCACCAGCAAAATCGTGGTCAAGAATGAGGAGGACGACAGCGTTATCGAACACTCCCAGCTGACTTTCCCCGAAGGGGGAGGGGTCATGCTCGGGTCGGCGGGCCGACCGGGCAACAAGTTCTCCGAGAGGCCGACCGGAGCAGCGGCGTGCTACATCGTCACTGAATCCCCGGATGCTCTTCTCGACCGGGCGTTGGCGGCCGGGGCCGAGCTCTTCGAGCCGTTGAAGGACGAGGACTACGGCAGCCGGGGCTTCAGCGTCACCGACCCGGAGGGCAACATTTGGAGCTTCGGCACCTATGCGGGGGA
>CALHBU010000460.1 GCA_937930655.1 uncultured Acidimicrobiales bacterium
TGCAGACGCGAGAGACCCCGGCGTCGTGGATCATGGAAGGCGGAGCCGTTCTGCCCGAGCCCGGCGAAGAAGCAGCCTGGGTGGCCGCCACCGCCTAGAGACAGGGTGATCGGCCGTTGCGCTGGCGGCCATCTGGTTCCAGGGCAAGACTTAGGCCATGACGACCCAACCAGTCCTGCCCGGAAAACTCGGCGACCCCGCCATGGTCATTCGCACCGATCCGCGAGCCGATCCCCGGATGGTGGCAGCCATGGCCCCCATGGAACTCGACGTCGCACCTCCGGCTGCACCGGTTGACGTGAACTCCCCGACCGAAGCCTTGCTCGAGTACGCCATGGCGGCCGAAGAGGGCTTTGCCGCTCTCGGTGAGGTGCTTAGTGCCAACGCTCCGGCCATCACCAACGTCGAGCGACGGACCGAGGTGATCAAGGGGATCGACGGCAACGACATCAGCCTCTACATCCACACCCCGACCGATGTCGATGGCCCGGTTCCCGGTGTGGTGCACACGCACGGTGGCGGTATGGCCATTCTGGAGGCCTCGAACGCCGGCTACATCCGCTGGCGTGAGGAGCTGGCGTCGAGCGGACTGGTGGTTGTCGGCGTCGAGTTCCGCAACGCCGCCGGCAAGCTAGGACCCCATCCCTTCCCGGCTGGCCTCCACGACTCGTTCAGCGGACTCCAGTGGGCCAACGACAACCGGGATGCCCTCGGCATCTCGAAGCTGATCATTTCCGGCGAGTCCGGAGGCGGCAACCTGTCGATCGCCACCACCCTCATGGCCAAGGAGAAGGGTGTGCTCGACGCCGTCGATGGGGTCTATGCCCAGTGCCCCTATATCTCCGGGCTGTATGCCGACAAGGACCCGGCGCTGCCCTCGCTCTACGAGAACGACGACTACTTCCTCAACTGCTCGATGATGGGCTCGATGGTCCGTATGTACAGCCCCGACGGATCGGCCGATACCAATCCGTTGGCCTGGCCCTATCACGCCTCGGTCGAGGATCTTCAGGGCCTGCCGCCCCATGTCATCTCGGTCAATCAGCTCGACCCACTTCGGGATGAAGGGCTGGCCTACTTCCAGAAGCTTTTGGCGGCTGGCGTCAGCGCATCGAGCCGGACCGTCAACGGCACCTGCCACGCCGGTGACTGCTTGTTCCGAGATGCCATGCCCGAGGTGTATCTCGGCACCATCAGGGACATCAACGCCTTCGCCAACTCGCTGTAGAGCCCGTCTCCGGGTTCGCTGCTCCTCCTTTTTCGGGGGATTCCTCCTTCATGAGGAGGAGCAGCACATCACCGAGGTGGCCGATGCCCGCCGAGTCGGCCGGTTTCTACGTTGGTACTCATGACCAAGAGACCAACCACCCTTCTTGCCGCTCTTCTCTCCCTGGCGCTGGCTGCGGGTGCCTGTACCTCCGATGATCCGGAAACCGCAACCACCGAGGCGGCGCCCACGACCAGCGCGATACCGACGACTACCGAGGCGCCAACGACCAGCGAGGCCGCTCCCGCCGAGCCCAATTTCGAACTCCAGGGGGAGCTCCCGGTCGACACCGCCGACGTCAACGCCATGATCGAATTCATCGAAACCGAAACAGGAAGGGCGTTCCTGCGGCCGCCGGTGCTCGTCGTCCAGGATGCCGAAACCTTCGCCGCCGGACTAGTGGTCCCTGATGATGAGCGGGCCGAGGTCGAAGAAGAGGCCCAAATTCTGGCCCACACTTACCGGGCACTTGGCTACGCCGACCAGTCGGGGACCGAACTGTTTGCCGACATCGAATCATTCATGACTTCGCCGGAAGGAATTGCCGGCTACTACGACCCGGATGCCGACGAGCTCTACGTGCCCGATGCCGGCGCGGTCGGGATCGACCAGTTCCGCTCGGTGCTGGTTCATGAGTTGGTCCATGCCCTCGATGGGCAACACACCGACCTGGCCGGAACCCTCAACGGTCTGGATGACGAAGCCGATGCTTTCTTCGACGGCTTGTTCCCCGTTCGGGCCGTTACCGAAGGCCGGGCCCAGTCTGTCCAGAACAGCTACAACCGGCAGGAAAACATCAGACTGTTTCTCGACAGTCCGGAGTTCACGGTTCCTGACGCCTACGTCCTCAGCGTGGCGCTGCCCTATGGCATCGGCGCCGCCTACATCGATGCCGAGGGTGGGCCGGAAGCCACCTGGGATCTGCTGGACGACTTCCCCGTCAGTTCGGAGAGCGTGCTCTTCGGCCGGTCCGATGACCTGCCGGCAGTCGTCGACCCTCCGGCCGCCGACGGCGAGGTACTCGCTGATGGTCAGCTGGGTGCCACCGGTTTGATTGTTTGGTTGGCCGGCGACACCGTTGACCCCACCCCCGAGCTCAATGCCGCAGTGATGGCGGCTGATGGCTGGGGCGGCGATTCCTATGTGCTGTGGGCCACCGAGACCCAGTCGTGTCTGAGAGCCAACATTGTCGGCGATACCGATGTCGATCTGGCCGAGATTGCAGCGTCCTTCGAGGGGTGGCGCACCGCCGAGTCAGCGGTGCCCAGCGATCGTTCGGTGACCCTCGACGGAGAGGTACTCACCGTCACCGCCTGCGGCCAGATCGGCTAGCTACTGGGATTTCGGAACGTCCCGGAACGGCATGTCCCGGTCCACGGCGACATCTTTCGGTAGGCCAAGGCCTCGCTCGCCGATGATGTTCCGTTGGATCTCGTCGGTGCCGCCGGCGATGGCACCGGCCGGCACGCTGAGGGCCATGTCGGCAACCTGGCCATAGTGGGGGGCGTCCTCACCGGCCAGCATGCCCTCGGCCCCCAGCACCTGGGGCCCAAGCTGTTGGGCCGCTCTTCCGATGTGGCTTCCGGCCAGCTTGGCCGTGTTGGCGAACGACCCGGGTGACTGGCCGGCCTTGGCCGCCTCTCGGGCCCGCTGGCCCGACCAGTTGGCCACCGATCCCATGGTCTTGAGCTTCATCAATTCCTGCCGGACGAGCGGATCGTTCGAGCTACCTCGTTCGGCGGCTAGACGTCCGATCTCGGTCGACGACCGGAAGGCCCGACTTCCCAACCCGGTGTCGGAGGGCGCACTGGCGACCTCGCCGGCCGAGCGGTCCAGCATGTGACCCTTCTCGCCGGGAAGGGCCACCGACAGCCCGGGCACACGGTTGGACAGACCCGATCGCTCGAAGGCCAACGTGGCCACGGCCGAGGCCCAGCCGTTGCCCTCGCCACCGATCAGATTGTCGTTGGAGACCCTGGCGTCGGTGAAGAACACCTCGTTGAAGTGAGCCTGGCCGTTCATTTGCCGCAGGGGCCGGATCTCGATGCCGGGCTGATCGACGTCGATGATGAAGTAGCTGAGGCCGCGGTGTTTGGCTACATCCCAGTTCGACCGAGCCACCAACATGCCCCGGTGGGCGGCCAATGCACCAGACGTCCAGACCTTCTGACCGTTGATGACCCACTCGTCGCCGTCCTTCTCAGCCGTTGTCCGGAGCCCAGCCAGGTCAGAACCAGCTTCTGGTTCGCTGAAGAACTGGCACCAACCTTCGGTGCCGTCGGCCAGGGGAGGCACCAACCGAGCCCGCTGTTCGTCGTCGCCCTGTTGCAGCACGACCGGTCCGCCCATGACCTGTCCAAGGCTGAACGGGGGGCCGAGCGCGCCGGCCTCGACCACCTCGGCGGCAACCGCTCGCCCCTCGGCCGCCGTCAGTCCCCGCCCGCCAAGGCCCTCGGGCCAGGTCGGAAACTGCCATCCGGCTTCGGCCATCCGTTCCCACCACTGGCGGACGGTGAGATCGGGATCCCACTGTTCATTGAGCCAGCTGCGTACTTCTTCGCGAAGATCATCAAGGTCGGCCATCGAAGAAACCTAGCAATGGTGGCCGTGGCACTTACCAGCGACAAGGGGCAGTGAGATGACGGAAAGCACAGAAGATGTTCGGTACGAGGTGGATGGCCGGGTGGCTCGGATCACCCTGGACCGACCTCAGTATCGAAACGCCCAGTCCCGCCGGCTGCTGGAACAGCTGGACGATACCTTTGCCCGAGCCATGGCCGATCATGAGGTTCGAGTGGTTGTGCTGTTCGGCGAAGGAGAGCACTTCTCCTCCGGTCACGATCTCGGCACTCCCGAAGAGAACGCCGACCGAGAGGCCAGGCCCTATCCCGAGGGCGTCTTCGGTGACCAGAAGCGTTCGTGGGAGCTGAACGTGGCCAACACCTTGCGGTGGCGAGATCTGCCCAAGCCGACCATCGCCGCAGTCCATGGCTTCTGTATTTATGGCGGCTGGATGATCGCCTCGGCCATGGATCTCATCGTCGCCTCCGATGATGCCCGCTTTCTTCCCGCTCACTTTCAATACTTCTCGGTGCCGTGGGAGTTCGGGCCCAGGAAAACCAAGGAAATGCTGTGGAAGGCCGAGTTCGTGACCAGCCAGCAGGCCCACGAGCTGGGCTTCGTGAACCATGTGGTGTCGCGAGACGACCTCGACGACACGGCCATGAAGCTGGCCAACGAGATCGCGCGGCAAGATCCGTTGGTTGCCTCCATGATCAAACGGTCGGTCAACGAGACCCAGGATCATCAAGGGTTCCGCACGGCAGTCACCGCTGCTCATTCCACCTACATGCTTTTACAGCAGGCTGGCACCGTTGTTCCGAAGGGGAAGGAGGGCAAGATTCGCCGCTTGCCTTCGGTCGAGCGAAGTCTGGAGGAGTAGGCCAATCGGCCTATTCACCGGCGGCCGGGAACCGGTCTGCTGCTGGTGATCGTCTCACTGTCATGAACCCACTTCTTCGCACTCCCGTACGCGCTGCTGGTGTGGCCCTGCTTCTGGCGCTGGCCTCCTGTGGCGATTCATCCGACACCATTGCCGCCGATGGCAGTTCCTCTTCTGAGAGTCCGATCAATCTGCCTGCCGACGATGCCCCAGCTACTGACAACCCAGACAACGAGACGGACGAGACCATGGATCAGGGTTTGCCGGGAGATCTGATTGGTTCGGCCAACATCAATGGTGAAGTCATCTCGGGCGAGGCCCATGTGATCGACGACATCGCTGTTCTCGAAAGCGCTCCCGAGCAGCTGGCGGTCACGTTCACCGCAGGCGCCGAGCCCTGTCTGGCCGCCGATGCTGTTGCCACTGCCTCCGACACCGAGGTGGTGGTCACCTTGATAGTGGGCATCAACGACCAGGCTGCCTTCACCACCTGCGAAGCCGGCGACTTCGAGCACACCATCACCATCTCGCTCGACGAGCCGCTGAACGGCCGCTCTGTTATTGCTGGCTGAGGCCAGTGTTGTTGCTGGCTGACGCCAGTCTCGTAGCTAGGTCGCTTCGGTCACCCTCGCCTCCAGCCACGCTTGCCACGCCTCGTGGTTTCCCTTGCTGGCGGCCCGGCCTTTGTCGCCATAGAGATAGCTCCACACCGACATCGAGCTCTGCCCACCCGCTCCCTCTGCTGTGACGAGAGCGGTTCCGGGGGCTGGCTGCTCGAGGTGAAGCGTGAGTCGGGTTGCGGCAACGTCGGTCACGACTCCAGACAGCGGCGGTGCATCGGGCGCCGCCACTGTCACCGCGTCGCCGACCTTTGGCGCGGCTGGGATACCGAGATCGTGGGTGAGACGAGCCCACGCCGGAGCGGGATCGAGGGGCCACATGGCTGTCGGCAAGTTCGCAACCGCCGCCTGCCCGCTGAACTCCCGAAGATGCACCTGAAGGTTGCTCAAGAACATCCGCCACCCTTCGCTCATGCCGTCGAACTGGGCGTCCCACTCGTCGCTGGTACCGAACCCTGAGTTGATCAAACGAACAGTGCAGCTGGTTTCGTCCAATACCTCGACCATCCACTCGAAGGAAAACCCTTCGACCCCTTCGCCGCCGTCGAAGACAATGCGGTGCGGCGGATCAAACTCGGCCACCCTGCCTTCGACATCGACACCGGGGCCAAACGACACCGAAGCTGCGGCCCCTGCCTGTTCCTCGAACCGATGTGGCACATACCACGAGCTGATGCCCGGCCCCGTAGCGATGGCCTGCCAGACCTCGTTAACCGTGCCCTCGACCACAACCTCAAGTTCGATGCTGCGCGTGCCGGTCATCGGCTCATCCGTCTCGTCATCTGTGTTGTCATACACGTCCCTCGCTTCGCCCGAATCGGTCTGGTCGCAGCGTTTTCCAAAGACTGCCATCAGGTTGGAAGACTTCGAGTGTGCGATCGGGCCGAAGTTTGGCCGTGTAGCCACCTTCATGCAACAGGTGGTGGTCCAGGCTGCAGACCGGAACCAGATTGTCGAGGTTGGTCAAGCCGCCTCTTTGGCCTCGGCCTTCTCTCCAGCCACCGGTGGGTGGTGGATGCCAGGGATCGAGATGATGGGCCTGGCACCAGTCGACCGACAGGTCACACATGGCGCAGGTGCGGTAGATGGCCTTGAGCGCCGTCCATTGAGCATCGGTGGCCGTTCGGTGCTTGCGACCGACATCGAGTGGGACCCCCTGTGGATCGAGGACGACTCGTTGCAGCACGGCATCGCACAACAAGCGGCCGGCCGCAGTATGGGTGACTGGCGTGCCATTGCTGGTCTCCCGAACAGTGCCCGGGTGTTGGCCGTGAGCCGCCGTGTGCTCGTCGACGACGAGCGACACGTGGGTGCGACCCTGACGACCGTTGCCTCCGGCAACAAGGTCGCACAATGCGGCGGCCGCCAGATTCGGGTTCTTCTGCACTTGCTCGCCACTGCGGTTGGCCAACGACGCCGTGTGCCTTTCGATGGCTCCCACGAACGCAGCGAAGCGCTCCGGGTCGAGGGTGCCTCGGAAGTGACCCATGCCGTCGCGGTCGGTCCATGATGAGAACGATGACGCACGGCGTTGGGCTTCGGCGTTTTGCTCGCCGGTGTCCTTGCGGGCTCGCTGGGCAGCCCGCTGCACCTTCTTCCGGAACTGCTCCGGGGGAAGTCGCTTGGCCGACGAGACAAGGGAGTCCTCTTCCTCGGCGAACGCTTCCTTCTCCGATTCGTCTAGGCCCCGAAGTGCCGCAGTGACGGCATCGAGATGTTCATCGGAGGTCTCACCGTTCGACAGAGCATCGCCGAGGCCGGGCATACGAGCCGCTGTTTTCGCTCGCTTGGCCTCGGACCTCGCCCTCTTGTCGGACACGCTCCCACCGCGACGGAAGTTCTCGGCCGCGGCCGGGCCGTCACCAGACGCCGCCAGGGCGTCGGCTCGCTGCCCGATCCGAAGCGTGAGTCCATGAAGGGATCGTTCGAGACCCCGCACTGCCGAGGTAGCCGCTGCCAGTTCGTCGGCGTTTAGCGTCGCGACGTCACAGGCCTTCACCTTGCTCTGAAGCTGGTTGATCGCAGTGGCGACGGACATACGAACACTTCCCGACGGGGACCGATTGCTGTTGCAGCAGGTTGTGGGGGAAGTGGAACTTCGAGAGTCGACAAACAAAGACGACTGAGAACATACTACGAACAATTGTTCTTAGTAACAACCTAAACAATCAAAATCATTGATTGTTTAGACAAAACAGTCAGCTACACAGGAAGCAACGACATGACGTCCCGACCCAGTCGCTGGTGTTTCCCGTCGGCATCGGTCTCACCGAAGAACGCCATCAGCACCTTGCTCACACCCAGGTCGTTGAGCATGGTCAGCTTGTCGACAAAGTCCTGTTCTGGTCCGCAGATCATGAACCGCTCGGCCAGGTAGTCGGTCAGGCCCAACTCGTCGACGATCTGGGCGTTGCTCATCTCGCTGCCAGTCGCCTCGTGCTCGGCAAAGACGTAGCGGCGCTGCAGCTCGACGATGGCGTCCTTGTACTCGTCGGGGATGTGTTTGCCCTCCAGGGTGAAGCGGAAGGCATGGTTGGCCGAGGCGGTGAGGGTCATTCGTGCCTCGTCGATGGCGCGCTGCTTGTTGTCGTCCATGTTCCACTTCACGAACCACCACACGTCGACCTCGGCCGGGTCTCGCCCAGCTCGACGGGCCCCGATGGCGATGTTCTCCAGCGCATCCTCGACGATCTCGGGCTGCATGCCGTTGCCAACGAGCACGCCATCGGCCAGCTCGCCGGCCAGTTGCAGCGTCTTTGGCCCCTCGGCAGTGAGATAGATCGGCACCGGTCGGGTTGGCCACGTCAGGCGGATCTGGTTGCCCTGCCACTGGGCCTCGCCGGTTGCATACAGGCTCTTCATCGCCTCGATGTAGGCCCGAGTCTCGGCTAGTCGAGCCCCTTTCAGCCCGAGGTTGTAGACCGCGCTGTCGCCACTACCCAGGTTGAACCACACCCGCCCCTTGCCGTCCGGTCCGTCGCCAGCCACTTGGTCGACTGCGGCGATGGAGCTGGCCGAGACCACCGGGTGCCGGGTGAGAGGGTTGGTGGTGGCTGGCCAAATGTTGACCCGTTCGGTAGCCATGGCCATCACGGTCAGATGGACGTACAACTCGGGGAAGAGCGACTGACTGTCGGGCATGGCGATGCCGCTGAAGCCGAGGTCTTCGAGCCCCCGAACTCTGGTCTCGAACTCGGCCCGGTCCTGGCCGGCCAACGATCGGTTCAACAGCAGCGTGGCAATGTCCATGCAGTCATACTGCACCCATGACCCTGCCTGTTGCAGACCGATGGTTTGAGAGCACGAGTTTTGATGACGGTGTGACTCTCTTCTGGGAGCCACACGTGATCCCATTGATGCGCTGCAACATCTGGCATGTGAAGGGCCGCGACCGGGACTTGGTGATCGACACCGGGATGGGGGTCGGCAGTCTGACAGAGGCCATGGCTTCGGTCATCGACAAACCTGTCAGCGCGGTGGCCACTCATGGCCATGGCGATCACATCGGTTCACACCACGAGTTCGACGACGTCCTTATCCATCCCGAGGAGCGGGGTGCGTTGGAAAAGCCGGATCTGTCCAGCCTGAACATCCTGGAGGCGTGGGGGACCGAGGGCGTTGAGGAGCTGCAGAACTCGGGCTACGAGGTGAACGATCAGTTCTTCGTTTCGGCGCTTCCGGCGGGCTATGTGTTGGAGTCGTTCATCCAGAAGCCGGCCAAGATCACTCGGCTCATCGATGAAGGCGACGTCGTCGATACTGGCGACCGCCAGTTCGAGGTGTTGCATCTGCCAGGCCATTCGCCGGGGTCCATCGGTCTGTGGGAGCAGGCAACAGAGACGCTGTTCTCTGGCGATGCCATCTATGACGGTCCGCTGCTGGATGAGCTGGCCGGCTCCGACATTGCCGCCTACTGCCGAACGATGGAGCGCTTGATCGAGCTACCAGCGAGAGTGGTGCACGCCGGCCACGACCCGAGCTTTGGGCGGGACCGGCTGCGAACGCTGGCTCGGGAGTACCTCGAACGTCGCATGTGACGGGTCCAAGCTCCTACGCCCTAGCACGATGGCAAAACTGACGGTGGACCAGTTAGAACCGGCCGACGGTTTTCGGGCCGTACTGGCGCTTCGCTCGCTAGCTGATGCTCTCGAAGCGGAGCATGTGGCTAGCGCCCTCGAGTTGGACTGGACCTGGCATCAGATTGCCGAGGCCCTGAACGTCACGAGGCAGGCCGTCCACAAGAAGCACCGACCTGCCGCCATCGAGTTGGACGTGAAGTGGAACAGATCGCCGAGGCCCTGAACGCCACGCGGTTCAAGGATCGGTCTTGAGAAAGAGAGATAGCGAAAATGTTCGAACGTTTGGATGTTGAGGTGAAGGGCAAGGTCGAGCGAGCCACCGAGCTTGCCGCAGCCGAAGGATCAGCCACCGTCGAGGCCGAACACTTGTTGCTCGCCCTCGTCGATCCGGCCGATGACGCTGTTGGCCGTGCCCTGGTCGGGGTCGGCATGAGTGCGGGATCCATTCGAGAGGCGAGGGACCGTCTGTTTCAGTCGACCTTGGCCTCTGTTGGAGTCGAGACCAAACGACCTGCCCCGGTCGCCGCCGCAAGACTGCGCCGAGGTCGCCGCACCAGCTTTGGGCAGTCGGCCAAGTTGGCCATCGAGCGAACCTTGGCCTCGGCAACCAGATCCAACGACGGACACATCGGCACGGCTCACCTGCTGTGGGGTGTTGTCGCAGCCGAGGTTGGCATGACCCCAGCCCTCCTGGCTGAGCTCGGCACCACCGCTGATGACCTGGGAACCAAGCTCGAAGGCTGAGCTGGTCACTGATCGGCCAAGTCTTTTTCATAACGATGACAGGGAATGGCTATCG
>CALHBU010000461.1 GCA_937930655.1 uncultured Acidimicrobiales bacterium
CAGAGTGAGCCACGGGGCCCGCTCCAATCGAAAGAGCAAATAAATGCAAGGCACTGTCAAGTTTTTCAACAACGAAAAGGGCTTCGGCTTCATCTCCCGTGAGGGTCAGGACGACGTGTTCGTTCACTACTCGAACATCGCAGGAGACGGCTACAAGTCACTCGACGAAGGGCAGGTCGTCGAGTTCGATGTGGCTCCCGGCCGCAAGGGCGAGGAAGCACAGAACGTCCGCGTCATCTGACTCGGTTCATCTGACCTAAGTTCGTCAGAACTCGACGGACGCCGCTGACTTCGGTCGGCGGCGTTCGCCGTTTTGGTTCCAGCCCTTTTCCCGTTTTGGCGGACCAGGCGACCGACATCCACGTTCTGTCCGGCCCAACGGCCGCTCTCGGCACTTGCGTCCGCCAAAGTGGAAGTTGCGGCACCTGGGGCCGCCAGAGCGAAATAGGCGGCAGCGGACATACCGCGAGAAGATGTCGCCGTGACTTCGAACACCGCACCTCAGGGCCAGCTTGCTGGCGTCCGAATCGTCGACCTCACCACTGTGGTGATGGGTCCGATGGCAACCCGCATGTTGGCCGACATGGGGGCCGACGTCATCAAGATCGAGACGGTCGACGGTGACCTGATGCGGCACTATCTCCCGCATCGCAATCCGTTAATGAGCGGCATCACCCTCAACCTCGACCGCAATAAGCGAAGCCTGGCCCTCGATCTCAAGACCGAGGAGGGGGTCAACACACTGATGGAGCTCACCGCCACCGCCGATGTGCTGGTGACCAATATGCGAGCCGCTGCCCTCGATCGGCTCGGCATCACCCATGAACGGATCGTCGAAGCAAGGCCCGACATTGTCTACTGCGCCGCCATCGGGTTCGACTCTGACGGCCCTTGGGCTGGACGCCCGGCCTACGACGACGTCATCCAGGCCATCTCCGGACTGGCCCAGATGGCCGAGTGGTATCACGACGAACCGTGGTTTGTGCCCAGCATCGTGGCCGACAAGACCATGGCCCTTCACATCGTCAGTGCCATTACTGCCTCGCTCTTCCGCCGGGCCACCACCGGCGAGGGCGACAAGCTCGAGATTCCCATGGCCGAGACCATGGCCGCCTACAACCTGGTCGAACACCTCAGCGGCCATACCTTCGAACCACCGATCGGCGAGTTCAGCTATCAGCGGGTGCAGACCAAGGGTCGACGCCCCCGCCCCACCAAGGACGGATGGATCGCCCTACTCCCGTACTCCGACCAGAACTGGCGAGATGTCTTCGCATTCGCCGGAACGCCGGAGATCGCCGACGACCCCCGGTTCGCCACCCGACCGGAGCGGGTTGTGTACGCCGATGACCTGTACGGCCTGCTCAATGAAGCATCCAAGAGTCACACCACGGCGGAGTGGATGGACTTCTGCGAAGCCCACAATGTGCCGGCGTCACCGATTACCGATCTGGCCGAGCTTCGCGACAGCGAGTACTTCAACGCGGTGGGACTGCTGGAGGACGCCGAGCATCCAACCGAGGGTGCCTACAAGATCGTTTCCGATCCCATCCGCTCAAACCACAAGCGTCAGGGCCTGGCCCACCACGCCCCCACCCTCGGCCAACACAACGAAGAAATCCTCGAAGAACTAGGAAAGAAGAACGCATGACTGACCTACCAACACCCTCGGCCGAAGCCATCAGCGCCCTGGCCCCAACCGGCACGTTGCGGGCCGCCATCAACCTCAGCAACTTTCTGCTGGTCACCGGCAAAGGCGACGATGGAAATCCGGAGGGGGTTTCTCCCGACATGGCCAAGACGCTGGCCGGAAAGCTGGGGGTGGGTATCGAGCTCCTGAAGTTCAAGACCCCGGGTGAGCTGGCCGACGCCGCCACCGAAGGGGTCTGGGACATCGGCAATATCGGGGCCGAGCCAAAACGGGCCGAGCACATTGCCTTCACCGCCGCCTACTGCGAAATCGCCTGCACCTACATCGTCCCCGAGGGCTCGCCGATCAACTCGATCGAGGATGTCGACCAACCGGGAAACAAGATCGCCTCGGCTCATCGGGCGGCCTACGACCTATGGCTCGAACGCAACATCAAGAATGCCGAGTTGGTTCAGGTCTCGGGCCTCGACGGATCGTTCGAGGCGTTCGTGGACCAGAAGCTTGATGCCCTGGCTGGGCTGCTCCCCCGACTGCTCACCGACGTCGAGCGCCTTCCTGGAGCTCGCATTCTCGACGGCAGCTTTTCCCAGGTCCAACAGGCCATGGGCACACCGCGAGATCGCGATCCAGCCGGGGCAGAGTATCTGGCCCTGTTCGTCGAAGCGGCCAAGGCATCCGGAATGGTCGGTGGCTTCATCGCCGAACACAACGCCAACGGGTTGTCGGTGGCTCCACCGGCCTAGGGTCCCGGCATGAGCCAAACCGAATCCAACCCCACCGTCTCTGGCCGATGCGACCCCCGCTTCGACGTCCTACAGGATCTCCTTGCCGGCACGCTGGCCGATGGCAGCGATCTTGGCGCATCGGTGGCCGTGACCATCGAGGGCGAACTGGTTGTCGACATCTGGGGTGGGTGGCTCGATGCCGACCACACCAAACCGTGGCAGGAGGACACCATCACCAACGTCTGGTCGACGACCAAGACCATGATGAGCCTCAGCGCCCTGATGCTCGTGGAGCGAGGGCTTCTCGACATGCACGAAAAGGTCGCTACCTACTGGCCGGAGTTTGCGGCCAACGGCAAGGAGAACATCGAGGTTCGTCACCTCATGAGTCACACCTCGGGAGTCTCCGGCTGGGACCAACCAGTCGAGGTGGAGGACCTGTACAACTGGGAGAAGTCGACCTCGATGCTGGCGGCCCAGGCTCCGTGGTGGGAGCCAGGAACGGCTTCGGGCTACCACGCTCTCAACCAGGGTCATCTGGTCGGCGAGGTCATCCGGCGGATCGATGGCCGCCAACTGGGCCAATTCTTCGCTGAGGAGGTTGCCGGGCCGCTCGACCTCGACTTCCACATCGGTCTCGACCCGTCCCACGACCATCGAGTGGCCCCGGTTGTGCCACCGGAGGATGTGCCCGTCGATCTCAGCGGATTCGGCCCCGAACATCCAGCAATCAAGACCTTCACTGGACCGACACCGTCAGCCAAGACGGCGTGGACCGATGGTTGGAAGCGAGCCGATATCGGCGCGGCCAACGGTCATGGCAACGCCCGCTCGGTAGCCAAGGCTCAAGCCATCGTCGCCAACGGAGGCAGTGTCGGCGATGTCACCCTTCTTTCCCCGAAGAGCATCAACGTCATCTTCGAGGAGCAGTCCCGGGGCCCCGACCTGGTCTTGCAGGATCTGCAACGATTCGGCATCGGCTACGCCCTCGCCGACAAAGAAGTTCGGCCCTATATCCCCGAGGGTCGCATCTGCTTCTGGGGTGGCTGGGGCGGATC
>CALHBU010000462.1 GCA_937930655.1 uncultured Acidimicrobiales bacterium
AGAGGGTCAACTCGTTACCGGTTCGTTCCTCGACTACGGCTTGCCCAGCACAGCCGAGACCCCAAGCCTCGAGGGACACATCAAGGAGTGCCTCACCGCCAGTAATCCGCTAGGGGTGAAAGGGGCAGGAGAAGCCGGTATCACTCCGGCGGCCGCCGTGATCGTCAGCGCCGCAGTGGATGCGTTACGAGCGTTCGGGGTGAACCATCTTCAAACACCGCTCACCCCCGAGCGGCTTTGGGCTGCGATGACCTCCGGCATGCACCAAGCCTGATCGACCAGAGCCCGGCTCGAAGCCGCGTTGGCAGGGGCGCTACCGTCGCTTCATGTCTGCAGCAGAATCGGAAACATCAGCGACGCCCCTGGGTGTGACCTTCGGAAGCCTCGGCGTCCTTGGCCCCAGAGCCATCCTCGACGTAGCTCAAATGGCATCGGCCCAGGGCTATCGCTCGTTGTGGACTGTCGAAGCAACCGGCACCGACGCCTTTAGTTTGCTCGGCGCAGCATCGGCGGTTGCACCCGATCTGGATCTAGCTACCGGGATCATTCCGATCCAGATCAGGAATCCCACCGTCACAGCCATGACAGCTTCTACGCTCCAGGCCCTCAGCCCCGACGCCACGGTTTGGCTCGGGCTCGGCGTTTCTGCACCCGGCATCTTGCGCCAACACGGTGAGGCCCCGTCAGAGCGGCCCATCGCCATGATGCGGGAGTACGTAGCCCTCCTACGGGAGTGCTTGTCCGGCGAGTCGGTGACCTTCGAGGGTGACTTCTGGTCGGTTCGGAAGTTCCGTCTTGGCATGCGGACTGGTGAGAAGACACCAAAGATCGTCCTGGCCGCCCTCAACCCCCAAATGCTCCGGCTGGCAGGTGAGGTAGCCGACGGTGTGCTGCTGAACTATCTGCCTTCGAGCCACGTGGGGCCATCGATCGAGGCGGTCCGTGCCGGTGGCGACGCCACCATCTTCGCCTACGTGCACGCCGCGGTTGGCGACCTCGAGCGCAGCGCCCGCTCTGCTCGCAAAGACCTCTTCAACTACGCCATGGCCGATGGCTACGCCAAAATGTTCTCGGCGGCCGGGTTCGAAGACGAAGTCACCGAGCTCCGAGCCCGTCAGAAGGAAAAGGATCGAGAAGGAGCACTGGCCGCCATCTCCGAACGGATGATTCAGGCCATCGATTTCATCGGCTCGCCCGACGAGGTGACCACCTTTGTGGCTGACTATGTGAAGGCGGGCATTGAGCATCCGGTGCTCATGCCTTTGCCCTGGGGCGACGATCGCCGAGCCGTGACCGAAGCCACCATGACCGCCGCCAGCAAAGCTGTCTGAGAAGAAGGCCGTCAACCTTCTTTGGTAGCCCCGTACCCCTTCCTCGAGTTCTAGCGATGACCTCTATGTGGCCATCCGTGTCCCTGTGTCGAATGTGCCGACACCACACCCAACGTTGGTGAACGACTTCTCCATAAGGCTCGACGCGGCCAAGGCCGGTGAAGGGTGGGCGTTCGATGAGCTGTTCCAGAAGTGGAACCAGCCCATCACTGCGTTTGTACGGAGCCGTGGGGTTCGTGATGCCGAAGATCTGGTCAACGAGACGTTCCTGGCTGCATTTCGTGGCATCGGGTCGTTCTCCGGCGACGAGCAGTCCTTCCGCTCCTGGTTGTACCGAATAGCCAGAAACAAGATCGCTGACGACTTCCGCAAGGCCAGCCGTCGACCGATGTCTGTTTCCCTCAACGAAGGCCACATCGATCAGATCGGTGGTGACGTCGAGGCTGATGCGCTGGCCGGACTGGGCTCAGAGCGGGTGGAGCGCTTGTTCTCAACGCTGACCGATGAACAACGTGAGGTTCTCGTTCTGCGAATCGTGGCCGATCTCACCATCGATCAAATCGCCTACGTCACCGGCCGTCGCCGCGGTGCAGTCAAGCAACTACAACGCCGTGCCCTTCGACGGCTCGAAAAAGAAGTGACTGATTTGCCGTACCCATCTGGATCAAACGAGCGATGACGGGATTGACATGAACGACCACCAACGACCCCGTCGCCGATCCAAGGCCGAGCTCGATGCTCTGGCTGACGGTAGCGACGATGGGTCTGAGCTCGCTGCAGTTCTCGGCGAGATGAAACATGCGAGTCAACGGGTAGCTCCGACTGCGCCGAATCGCATGCTCACCGAGTTCGTGTCGACCCCGGGCCTTCCATCCGAGACGGCCCCTTCGACCCCTAGGACCAAGTCAATGCTCACCACCATCATCGCCACCGTCGGTACCTCGGCAGGAAAACTTGTACTCGCCGGCTCGGCAGCCGCAGCCGTCGTTACCGGCGCCATCGTCATGGACTCAGTGCCGTTCGCCCCGCAGCAGAGCACCGAGGTGATCGCGGCCGGCACCGACGGATCGAGCTCGACGACCACCAATCGAACGTCGGACTCGTCCCAAACCACTCAGACGACCTCCACCAGCCAGACCTCCCAAACGAGTCAGACCGACACGTCGACCTCGTCGAACGACACCAACTCTTCCAGCGGCAACCCCAGCGGGCCCGCCGTCGATGCCCCCGCCCAGGTGATCCAGGTTCTCGATGGTGGATCCATCACCGTCGCCGTCGAAAACGGTGTACCGGTGCTGATCGACACCCAACCGAACGATGGCTGGACAGTCAACGATGAGGGTTCAACCTTCGGGGCCATCGACCTTGCCTTCCGGCGAGGAAGCGACCGTATCGACGTTGACGTCGAAGTCGAAGATGGTGCCGTTCGAGTCAGGATTCGAGATCGTCGGACCGACACCGAAAGCGAGACTGGACTCGACGGCGCTCCTTTCGCAGGTTCCGACGATGATTCGGGCAGCTCTAGCTCTGGTTCTGATGACAACGACTCAGACGATCCCGACCACGACGATCCCGACCAGGACGATGGCGACGACTCGGAAGATCCCGACGACGAGAATGATGACTCCGATCCCGATGACGACTCCGACTCAGATGATGACGACGAGTAACGCCAGGCTGGCGTCGAGGGGTGCTTTCGGGGCAGAGACTTCCCGATACCGTCCGCGCCGAATACTCTGGTTGGCAACGCAGTACGTCGCTCCGTTCCTCTGATCGGAGCGCCCCAACCCTCAGAAACGGATAGACATGAACCCGAGCATCATCGGCTGGTCCCACATTCCCTTCGGACGCCTTGAAGACTCCCTCGAAGAGATGATCATCAAGGTCGCCCGAGGGGCGGTCGCCGATGCCGGCATCTCGTCCAACGAGGTGGACGCGGCGTGGCTCGGACACTTCAACAGCGGCATGGTGCCAGATGGTTTCCCTGCCTCGCTGATGATTCAGGCCGACGAGGGACTTCGTTGGAAGCCGGCCACTCGGGTCGAGAACGCGTGTGCATCGGGTTCGGCTGCCATCTACAGCGCCATCAACTCAATCAAAGCGGGCGAGGCCGACATAGCTCTGGTTGTGGGCGCCGAGAAGATGACCAACAACAGCACGGCCGATGTCACCACCGCCCTTGGTGGCGCTTCGTACCAGAAGGAAGAAGCCGGCAGTTCGTTCCCACAGATCTTCGCCCAGTTCGCCCAGGCCTATTTCGAGGAATTCGGTGACCATTCCTCGACCCTGGCCACCATCGCAGCCAAGAACCATGCCAACGGCTCCAAGAACCCGCTGGCCCACATGCAAAAGGACGTCGGCTTCGACTTCTGCAACACCGTCTCGGACAAGAACCCGATGGTGGCCGCACCGCTCAAGGTGACCGATTGCTCGCTCATCTCCGATGGCGCCGCCGCGATCGTGATCGCCTCCGACGACGTAGCCAAGAACCACGAGAAGGCCATCCGCTTCCGGTCGACCGCTCATGTGCAGGACATCCTGCCGATGTCACGGCGCAAGCTCACCGATCTCGAAGGACCGGCCAAGGCCTTCGCCTCGGCCTTCGATCAGGCTGGCATTTCAGTGCACGATCTCGACTTTGCCGAGATCCACGACTGCTTCACCATCGCCGAACTGCTGGTCTACGAAGCGATGGGTCTGGCCCCGAAGGGCAAGGGAGCCCAGGTTCTCGAAGATGGCATGGTCTACCCCGACGGCTCGCTGCCCATCAATCTTTCCGGTGGGCTAAAGGCCAAGGGCCACCCCGTTGGCGCCACCGGAGTATCGATGCACGTCATGACCGCCATGCAGCTAGCCGGTGAAGCCGCCGATCTCCAGAAGGCCGATGCCGACCTCGGTTGTGTCTTCAACATGGGAGGATCGGGCGTCGCCAACTACTGCTCAGTTCTCGAGCGTCGCTAGCGACCAGGCTCCAGCTTGCCAAGAACGGCTGGTGGGACTGGCTTTCCTATAGATTCCACTCCTGGCCTATTCCATGGACCGTCTAGGACCAGCGAGGCGATACGAACGCCCTCACCTCACGGTGGGGGCGTTCTAGATTGTGCATGCGGTACTGAGCTGCCGCATGAGCCGTCGCTGCGTCGGATCCCACGAATCCCGTCGATGCATCGTTCCCAGTGTGTCGAACATGACAAGG
>CALHBU010000463.1 GCA_937930655.1 uncultured Acidimicrobiales bacterium
TGACCCGCAAATCACCAGCAGACGTTCGTCGGCCAGCAGACTCCTCACACCGGTCTTGGTCACGCGGAACCCACGTCAGTCGAGCAGGCTGGCAGCGACCGTGGCTCCCAACTCCCAGCACGCATCCTTGGCCGAGGCGTCCGGCTCGCCGGTGACCACGACTGGAGCGCTCACCGGTCGCCAACCCAGCCCGGTAGTCACTTTTTCGATCGACTGGACGGCGCCGTCAGCATCGTTGTTGCCGTGGACAAACATGGCGAATGGTCGGCCGGTCGTATGACGGAGACAGGGGTAGTAGACGGTGTCGAAAAAGTGCTTGAGGGCACCGCTCATGTAGCCAAGGTTGGCTGGCGTGCCGACGATGATCCCGTCGGCTGCCAATACGTCGGAGGCAGTGGCTGACAGAGCAGCTCGAACGTCGACTGCAACGCTTTCCAATCCCGATGTTGACGCCCCGTCGAGTACGGCCTGGAGCATGGTGTCGACGGCCGGCGATGGCGTGTGGTGGACAATCAACAGTTGGGCCATCGGCTACTCAGTCAAGCACCGTGGCCGGCGTGATGGAACTCGAGTGTCCGGGTCAGTGGCCGGGCCCCGCCCCCATCAAGCGCCGCAGCTCGGCGATATCGAAGCCCGGCTGTTGGCTGGCGCCGATCAACACCTGCTCCTTGGTTGCGATGTCGGCCGCCGCCTTGGGTACATCCCGGGCTGCGTCGACTGGAACCACGACCGCGCCGTGCTGGTCGGCGTGAATGAGGTCGCCGGGTTCGACCCGCATGCCATGGACCGTGACGGTGACGTTGTACTCCTCGATCCGGACCCAGGCGTGAGACGGACCGACCATGCCGGCCAACATCTGAAAACCGTCGGCGGCGTCGTCGAGGTCCCGGATGCTTCCGTTGGTGATGACCCCGAGTGAGCCGAGCCCTTTGTGGATGTTGGTGTTGACCTCGCCCCACCACGCCCCGTAGCCGGGAATGGCATCAAGATCCTCGATGACGGTGATGGTTGGGCCGTCGCCCTCGGCGATGTGTCCGTAGTACGCCAGCCTGGTGTCGGTGGCGTTGGCCGCGTCGGTGGTGGCTGGTTGCATGGCTCTGATGGTGCCCGTTCGGGCATACCCGACCATCGGTTCGAGCTGTGGGCGGGGGCACACGAAGGGGAACACGGTGTAGCCGTCGCCTCGGCGCTCGGGAGCCACCACTTCGAGGGCATTGCACACGGTGGGAGTGTCTAGGGCCCGAAGGGCGTCGAGGTCGGATTCGTTGAGCGGAGCGTTGGTGAGTGCGGCCATGGTCTGACCCTAGACGGCCTGGTCAGATCGCCCGCCGGTCGTACCGATCAGATGGGTGGCCGCCAACAGAATGGCAGCCACCGGTACTGCAGTAGAGAGCCAGAGGGCCCGCTGGTAGTTGCCGGCGATCGAGTGAACCAGGGCGAAAAAGGCTGGGCCGATGGCACTGCCGATAACGGTGACGCTCATCTGGACACCGGCAATGGCACCGAGATGCCGCCGACCGAACAGCTTGGGCAGTGCGGCCGATGTCAGCGGTGCGTACCCGGACTGAGCCGCCCCCCAACAGACGATGGCAACGATCCGGTAGGCCGGATGGCCCAGCTCGGTCACGGTGAGGAACATGCCGATCTGAAAAAGCGCCATCGCCACTGCGATGAGAACTGGGGACAGCCGGTCGACCAGGTACCCACCGAGCACGGTCAGCGGGATGCTGACCAGGGCGATAGGAACGAAAATGCGAACAATGTCGTCGTTGTTCATCCCGACCTCCTCACCAAGGTCGAGGATGTGGAAGGTCAGGGCCGTACCGACGCTGGACAGGCTGATCACCGGCAGGGTGATGATCCAGAACCGACGGTCGGCCAGTGCCTCTCGGCGGGTGGCGCCAGTGAGGTCTCCGAAGGTGGTCGTCGAACCGTCGTCGGGAGCGTCGGCTCCGTCGATGGTCAGTCCGCACGACTCCGGGGTGTTTCGGTAGAACACCACCACAAGCCCCCCGACAACTCCGACGAGACCCATGGCCAGATATCGCCAGGCCCAGCGGAAGTCGGTCCACTCGATGAGGGCGTAGAGCATGGCCGGAGTGAGAGAGAACGAGAAGCTCATGAAGGCGTTGGAGAACGAAGACACCAGACCCCGTCGCCGGTCGAACCACTGGGAGATCATGGTCCGTGACGACAGGGTGAGGAGTCCCTGGCCGCTGAACCGGAGACAGCCGAAGCCCAGGCTCATGACGGCCATGCCGGTGAGTGTCGACATGGGGCCGACCAGGCTGAACCCAACCAGGGTGGCGGCCAGCCCCAGAACGGCGGCGGCGGCCATGACTCTGCTTCCAACGACGTCGATGGCCCGACCGCCGCGGGGGAGAAGGAGCCCGCTGGCCGTTGTCCCGATCAGGTAGGCGTTGGCCAGCTGGAGACGACTGAGTCCTGTTGTTTCGATGAGATCGTCGGTGAAGACGCTGACACCTGCGGTCTGGCCCGGAACGCTGGCCAGCACGCCAATGGTGCCGACGACCAGCACGACCCACCCGTAGTAGAAGGGAACGCGGGCGGGGTCGAAGGGCTGGCGTCCGCTCAAGACCCCCGTCCTACCACGATGATCTACGTGATCCTCTACACCACCGGGGACATGCCTCCGTCGACGTTGATCGATGTTCCCGTGATGTAGGACGCGCGGTCAGAGGCCAGAAAGCAGGCCAGATTGGCGAACTCGCTGGCGTCGCCGAGGCGCCCCACCGGGACGGCCTTGGCCCTCGTAGCCACGTACTCCTCGAAGGTCTTGTCCGGCATCTGCTCCTCGTGCATCCGATGCCACTGGTTGGTGAGAAGAATGCCGGTATTGAGGGCGTTCACCAAAATGCCGTCGGCCGCGAACTCCCCGGCCAGCGCCTTGGTGAGAGCCATGCCGGCAGCTCGACTGACCGATGTTGGGGCCGAACGGGCCGGCGGTGCCTTGGCTGCGGTGTTGAGAACGTTGATGATCCGGCCCCACTGCTGCTCCTGCATGGCAGGGATACAGAGGCGAGCCAATCGGGCGGCCGCCAGCAGCTTGAGATCGAAGTCGTTCTGCCAGTCGTCCTCGGTGATATCGAGGAAGGGCTTGGCCGATGAGGTTCCGGCGTTGTTGACAAGAATGTCGACCGGCCCGAGGTCGGTCACCACTGCTTCGTGGGTTGCGGCGAGGGCGGCCGGGTCGCGGACGTCGCAGGGGAAGGCCCGCACGGTGGATTCCGGGGCTTCCTTACCGATGGTGGTGACCGCGTCGTTCAGGGTTTCTTCGGTGCGGCCGAGAATGGCCACCCTGGCCCCTGACCGGGCGAACTCGGTGGCCATCGCCCTTCCCAGTCCGAGGCTTCCTCCGGTGATGAGTGCGGTGCGATTATCGAGCCTGACGTCCATGGCCGCACGCTAGGTAGTGTCGGCCCATATGTCTAAGGGAGCACTGTTCGAGGGATTGCGCTACAGCACGGTGTTGCTCGATCTCGACCACACGTTGCTCGACTCCAATCAGTCAGAGCGTCTGGCGTTTGCCAAGGCCCTTGGTGCCAGTGGCATTTCGGATCCCGACCGTCACCTGGAGACCTACCAGTCGATCAACCGCCGGCTGTGGGCCGGTGTCGAAGCCGGCGAACTGTTGCCCGACGATGTGAAGGTCCGTCGCTTCTCCGAGTTAGTGCCCCTGCTTGGTCTGTCTTCCAGCCAATCCGTCGACCCGGTTGAGTTGGCCGAGCAGTACGCCCACGGCCTGGGTTCCGAGGGCGATCTCTTTCCTGGTGCATTGGAGGTCGTGAGCGCACTGGCCGAACACTGCACGCTTGGTTTGCTCACCAATGGTCTCAGCGCCGTGCAACGGGCCCGGGTCGATCGACTGGGTCTCGAGCCCTATGTCGATGCGGTGGTGATTTCGGCCGAGGTCGGCCTGGCCAAACCCGATCCTGCCATCTTCGAACTGATTCTCGAGCAACTGGGCCAGCCGGACAAAGAGTCGGTGCTTATGGTTGGCGACAGCTTGTCATCGGACATCGAAGGCGGTCACCGGGCCGGCATCGCCACCTGTTGGTACGAACCAACCGGTGCAGGAACTGCGCCCGAACCGGGCCCGACCCACCGAATCGCCAGCCTCGACGAACTGCTGGGCGTGGTCACAAGCAGCAGCTAGTCAGCAACCAACAGGCTTGGTAGATAGTCGTCGGGCGCTTCGAAACCAAGAAGATTGAGCAGGGTTGCGGCCACGTTGGCCAGTCCGGCGTCGTCGCTACT
>CALHBU010000464.1 GCA_937930655.1 uncultured Acidimicrobiales bacterium
CGACGGGCCCCTGACCGGGGTACGTCGCCGCTAGCGATTTGTTGGTCCAGTTCTACAAGACGGGCTGAAGGTTCGAGTCCAACTTCGGTCATGTCGCCGCGGAAGTCCTGGAATGCCCGGAGTGCGTCGGCTTGGCGGCCCGCTCTAGCGAGCACCGTCATCTGCTGAGCCCGCAAACCCTCCCGTAGCGGGTGTTCGGCGATCGCTGTTTCGACGTCGGCCACCAGCTCCCGGCCCTCACCAGCGGCCAGTCGGGCGTCGAACCATGCTTCGGTGGCCTCGGCCCGCATTTCCTCCAGTCGAGTGGCCTCGGCCTGAATGGTTTCAGCATCAGCGTGGTCGCCGAAGGCCGGTCCACGCCAGAGGTCCATTGCCTGTTTCCACAGGTGGGCGACCGTTGGCGAGCCTGAGGCCCGGCGGGCTCGTTGCACCAGGTCTTCGAAACGGGCGGCATCGGTCTCAACCTCGCCCAGGCGGTAACGGCCAGTGGCCGTGATGACGGCGCCCTGACCAACCGCAGCTCGAAGGCGGGCGATATAGGTCCGAAGTGAAGCTGTTGGGTCGGCTGGTGGTGTCGATCCGATCCAAAGCGTCTCGGCCAAATGATCAATGGCAATCCCGTCGGCGCCGACGGCGACCAGAATCGCAAGCAGCCGATTGGGGATCGGCCCACCTATCGAAACGTTTGTGCCGTCGTCGTCCACGACGTCGACTGGCCCCAGAACCCGAACCTGCATTCGTATCCTCCCTGCAACTAGCGACTGTTGTCGAGAAGACCTTTCAACGTCAACGTTGCAAACCGGTTGCAACCGATGAAGTACCTGGTCAACAGGGGTCGGTCGGTGGGTTTTGCTGTCAGCTGCTTGGCGGGTCGAAGGTTGGCCGGAATCCGAAGGCTTCCTGGGTGGGACCGTGTTCGGCCAGATGGTCGATGCGTTCCTTGGCTTCGACAAGAGTGGGGATGTGGCCAGCTGGGACCCACCACATGGTCAGTACCGGCAGGTCGTCCATGGGGAGGAACCACTCGCGTCGCCGCCGCATGAAGCGAGCGTGGTCGGTACGGAATACGAAGTCTTGCAATGCCTCGAGCGACTCCCACACGGTGAAGTTGGGGAGGATGGTGTCGTCGTCGAAGGCCCGGATGGCGGTGGCGTTGCCGGTGTCGTCCTGGAGCCGCCAGACGAAACCAGGGGCGCCTTCACCGAGCGCGTTGATGGGGTCGAGATTGTCCATGAACTCGGCAACCCGCGGGTCGTCCACCGGATAGATGAGTCGTCCAATGTTGATCTGGGCCAGGTGCCATCTGTTGGTTTTGGCTGACCCCTCGCCGCTGCCGGATGTCTGTGTTGTCTCGCTGGTCATTTCGGTTTCCTCTTGGCTCGGGAGATCGTTGGGTAGGTCGGCTGACGAGTCGCCAAGGAGATAGCGAGGGCCGGCGCCAAGGCTGGCGGCCGCATCGTCGGGGTTGTAGAGCGTGCAGGCATCGAGCGACACGCACCCACAGCCGATGCAACCGTCGAGCTGATCCCGAAGCGTCAAAAGGCGCTCGACTCGATCATCGATCTCGCTTCGGAAGTCGTCAGTCAACGAGGCCCAGTCAGAATCGTCAGGCACCCGGTTGGTCGGAAGATCGGCCAGCCGCTCGCCAAGCTCGCTCAGGGAGTAGCCGAGTCGTTGGCACACCACGATGACGGAAAGGCGCCGGATCATGCTTCGGTGAAAGCGCCGATGGCCGGCGTCGGTTCGCACCGATGAGATGAGCCCTTTGCGTTCGTAGAACCGGACGGCCGTCACCGTCACGCCGGTTCGGGCCGCCAGAGTGCCAATGGCCAGCAGGTCCTCGTTATCCATTTCTCTACCTTAGGTGAGAAACCCGAAACCTACACCAAGGGTGAGATACTTGGTACCTCCAGCTTGTCTGCTCGATCCGGACGAATGATCAAGTATGATGGCCCTTTAGTTATTCAACATCCGGGAGAGCTCGTTCACAGTGGATGTATGAACAACAATCCGAATCCAATCATCACTAGCCCCGAAGTTGAAAAGCAGAAGAACCTGATCTGCAAGGCCATCAACAGGGCCTCCTTCGCCACCCTCGCCACCGCCTCACCGAGAGGACTACCCCACGTGGCGGGTGTCGTCTACGAGGTGGTCGAAGGAGAACTGTGGGTCCACGCCCTCCGCTCCAGTCGCAAGGCCAGGAGCATCGCCGCCAACGGCAGCGCGGCGGTGTGCATTCCGTATCGTCGGCTGCCGGTTGGTCCGCCCTACACCGTTCACTTCCAGGCTGACGCTCACGTTGTCGACATGGACAGCCCCGAGGCGCGGAGGCTTCTCGCCGCCGGAAAGCTCAAGCGCATTTCCGGCCACGGGGCCCTCGACATGCCCGATGGTTGTTTCCTGCGAATCAGACCCCAATCAACGGTGCACAGCTTCGGCCCAGGAGCCAAGGTCATCGACCTCATCCGTGACCCGCTGGGCTCGGGCGCCCGCTCAGTGCAGCAGCCCTTCGAGGCGTCCACCCCGACTGCCAGGGTTGCATCATGATCGGCCAAGACGTCGCCACCATGCTCGGTCTGATCTCGACCGGCCTCATCGCCGGCCTGTTCTTTGCCTGGGAGGTATCGGTCATTCCCGGCCTGGTCCGGGTCGGCGATCGGGCCTATGTGCAGACCATGCAGCACATCAACCGAGCCATTCTCAACCCGGTGTTCTTGCTGCCGTTTCTCCTGACACCGGCCTTCCTCGTCGTCGCGGCCGTGATGGCCGACGGGGGAGCGGTGGCGTGGCTGATTGCGGCTGCCGTGCTCTACGCCGCCGGCGTTCTCGGGGTGACCATGACCCGTAATGTTCCGCTGAACAACGAACTCGAGCAGTCCGACGCCGACACCTCTGCCGAGCTAGTGGCGTCAGCTCGTCACCGATACGAGACCGGTTGGAACCGTTGGAACCGGCTCCGAACCATCGCCGCCCTCGGGTCCTTCGCACTGGCTGCGCTGGCCACCCTCTCCTCCTGACTCTGTATGGAGCCTGACCTGTATGAAGAAAGTTGGCCGAAACCGATGACCGTCGTCGAACCACCCTTCAGTCCCGTCACCAACGAACCGCTGGCCGAGGCCTTGCAGTTCCTGCGAATGGATGGGCTCTTCTACTGTCGGTCTGAACTCAGCGCTCCATGGGGAGTGACCCTGCCGGCGATGAACGACTGCCTCTGGTTTCATGTCGTGACCTCTGGCCGTTGCATCCTGGCCGACTCCGAGCAACAGGAGCATCACTTGGCGGCCGGCGACGTTCTGGTGCTGCCGCACGGCGCCGGTCACGTGGCCTACGACCAAGGATCGTCCGAGACGCCCTTGGTGTTCGACCTCCCTCACGACTACGTGAGCAGTCAGTACGCCGTGCTGCGTCATGGGGGAGGCGGCGAGGCCACCGAGCTCATCTGCGGCATGGTCCAGTTCGGCCACCCGGCCGGTCGTCGGCTCATCGAAGTACTGCCCGAGGTCATCCGGATCGAACGAGCAACCTCGAGCCCCGAGTGGCAATGGCTGCCCGGTCTCACCGCCCTGATGGCGTCGGAGACCCAGACCATGCGCCCCGGCAGCGAAGCAGTTGTCACCCGACTCTGCGACATCCTGGTCATTCAGGCCATCCGATCCTGGATCGACACCGATCCGGCGGCGAGAGAAGGCTGGATCGGCGCACTGCGAGACCCGGCCATTGGGCGAGCCATCACGCTGATCCATCGTCAGCCCGAACGTGACTGGACGGTCGACAGCCTGGCCTCTGAGGTTTCAATGTCTCGGTCCGGCTTCTCCGCTCGGTTCTCTTCGCTGGTTGGACGCTCACCAAAGCAATACGTCACCGAGTGGCGAATGATGTTGGCCGACGACCTGCTTCGGGACCCCGGACCGTCCGGGCAGTTGTCGATTCTGGAGATAGCGATGCGGCTGGGCTACCAGTCGGAGGCCGCATTCAGCCGAGCCTTCAAACGTGAGCGGGGTGTTCCGCCGAGCAAGGCCAGGGTCGCAACCTCGAACCAGCCAGCGATCTAACCGGTCGAAGCGAGTTCAGGATCGCGGTCAGCCTTCGTCGAGACCGATGTCGAGAATGGGAGAGCTGTGAGTCAGCCAGCCGATCGACAGGAGATCGACGCCGCTCTCGGCCTTGGCTCGCGCCGTGTCAGGAGTAATGCCGCCCGATGCCTCAGTGATCATCTTCCCGTCGACCTTGGCCACCGCATCGGCCAGCATCGCCGGTTCCATGTTGTCCAGCAGCACGACGTCGGCACCGATGGCCAAGAGCTCGTCGAGTTGGTCGAGCGTGTCGACCTCGACCTCGATCTTCACTAGGTGACCGATGCGAGCCCGGGCCGCTTCGACTGCCTTGGTGATGGACCCGGCTACCACGATGTGGTTGTCCTTGATCATGACCGCGTCGTGGAGGCCAAACCGGTGGTTCGAACCACCCCCGGCTCGAACCGCGTACTTCTCGAGCGCCCGAAGGCCCGGTGTGGTCTTGCGGGTGCAGACAATAGAGGCGTTGGTGCCGGCCACGATGTCGACGATTTCCCTGGTCTGACTGGCAATGCCCGACATGCGACAGGCCAGATTGAGGGCGGTGCGCTCGGCCGTAAGGATGGAGCGAGCCCCACCCGACACAACAGCCAGGTCGGTGTAGGCGTCGACCGTCGAACCATCGACGGTGAGAATCTCCACTGACAGATCGGGATCGAGCAGGGTGAAGGCCCGGGCCGCCACTTCCATGCCGGCAATGGTCCCCGGCTTGCGGGTGCGAAGAACGAACCGGCCGTTCATGGAGGCCGGGATGATGGCCTCGGAGGTGACATCGCCAACCATGCCGAGATCCTCAGCGAAGGCTGTCCGCAGCAGCGGTTCGTAGAGCAGCGGGTTCAGTTCCAGCGGGTTCTCGGTCATGGGGTCTCTGATGGTAGTTGGGGCGTAGGGGAGCGGAGCGGTTGGGGCTGGGCTAGTTCCGGCCCTTGACCGCCAGCATTCGGTCGACCGATCGCCGAGCCCGCTCGGCGATCTCGGCCGGGATCTCGACCTGGTAGCGCGTGTCTTGGCCAACTGTCTCGAGCGCCATCTTGATCTTCTCCAGCGTGATCTTCTTCATATGGGGGCACAGGTTGCAGGGTCGAACGAAGTCGACACCGCTGACCTCGGCCGCCACATTGTCCGACATCGAACACTCGGTGACCATCACGACGGTCTTTGGTCGCTCGTCGGTCACCCAATCGATCATGCCGGCGGTTGAGCCGACGTAGTCGGCCTCGGCCAATACGTCCTGAGGACACTCGGGGTGAGCGATGATCTGTACCCCGGGGTGCATGGTCCGATACTCACGCAGTTCTTCGCCGGTGAACTGCTCGTGCACCATGCAACTGCCCTCCCACAGGATTATCTCCTTGTCGGTCTGGCTGGCGACCCACCGACCCAGATGCTGGTCGGGCAGGAAGATCACTCGGTCGCTGTCGAGCGACTCGACGATCTCGACCGCATTCGACGATGTGCAGCAGATGTCGACTTCGGCCTTCACTGCGGCCGAGGTATTGACGTAGCAGACCACCGGTACGTCGGGGTACCGCTCCCGCAACAGTCGGACATCGGCTGCGGTAATCGATTCGGCGAGCGAACAGCCGGCGTCGGGATCGGGGATGAGGACCGTCTTCTCGGGGCAGGTGATCTTGGCTGTCTCAGCCATGAAGTGCACTCCGGCAAAGACGATGACGTCGGCGTCGGTTTCGGCGGCTGCTCTGGCCAAACCCAACGAGTCGCCTTGGATGTCGGCCACGGTGTGGAAGATGTCGGGCGTCATGTAGTTGTGGGCCAAAACGATGGCGTTCTTCTGGCGCTTCAGCTCTTCGATCTCCGCGATCAGTGGACCAAGGGCAACCAGTTCTTCCTCGGGAAGGACTGTCTCGGAGTTGACGATGGGGAGGGCGACCCGGTCGATGCTTATGCTCATCATGAGTCTAATAATACTCAGTCTGAGTATAAGTGCAAGTGATTTCTCGAATGTCAGCTGGTTACGGCCGGATCCACGGCGAGCCGACGCCAGGGCGGGGGCGTTCTCGCAGGACCTCTCGACGGAATCGGAACAGTTCGGCGGGCCGTCCGCCGGTCCGGGCATGCTCACCGGTTCCTTCGACCAGACCGCCCGCTTCAACCAAGCGTCGGAAGTTCTGTTTGTGGAGGGGTGTGCCGGCGAGGGCTTCGACGAGCCGTTGCAGCTGAAGCAAGGTGAACGTCGAGGGAAGAAGCTCGAAGACCACTGGCCGGTATGTCAACTTGCCCCTGAGGCGGCCAAAGGCGGTGGCCACGATACGACGGTGATCGAGGGCCATGGTCTTCGAAGGCGGTCGTTCGCCAGGACTGACTCTGGTGGCCTGCGGGCTTTTCTCGAGCAGGCCCGATTCGTAGAGCAATTCGTAGCGTTCCAGCACACGCACGCCGTCGAAGGTGGAGTCGTCGGTGCCGAAGACGATTTGGGCCCGCTCCTCATAGGCAGCAGGGTCGTCGGCTCGGGCACTGAACGCGGCAAGGGCCGGAACGATCTGATCGTCGATCAAGGCCGGACGACCGTCGCGATGATCTTCCCACGGGAAAAAGTCATACAGCGGACGCCAATCGGCTGATTCCGATAGCGACTCCTCGGCAACCAATGCCAGGTAAGCCACAGAAAGCAGACGCCCCGAGCCGGTAGCTCGCTCCCGATCGCCGAAGGTGTACAGCTGCTCGACGTATCCGACCTCAATGCCAGCCTGTTCCCGCACCCACCGCCGAAGTGCAGTGTCGAGCGTGCGGTCTTGCGGTTCTAGGAGGCCGGACGGGAGGGCCGGAAGCCCGTCGGCACCAGGCACGGTCAAGACCCGCGGTGAACCGTCGGTGACAGCGATGATCACGGCATCAAGGCTGATTTCGATTGCCTGCGGGTCCACGGTTGAGAGCGTACGGTCTCCCGGCCTCTCCGTGCTTCGTTTGATGGCCAACCGACCTCAGTTCACTGAAGTCGAAGCAGTGTCTGCTGATGGACGATGTCGAGTGAGTAGGGTGATCGGCACTCCATGAAGACAACAGAATCTCCCGACCTCGATCAGTTCTTCGCTGAGATCGAGCGACTGGGAATAGAACATCGCAGGGCGGCAGGCGAAGAGGATCTCAAACACCTCAGCCGCTTTGAACGAATCGGCTGGGCCAGCTTTGTTGCTGGTCTTGCTTCCGCTGGGCTGCCCCCGAACCCACTTACCGCTTCGTTGCTCAGTCAAGGCGCAACCACCCGTTGGATGCTGATGCATCACATCGGTCATAGGGGCTACGATCGGATCGACAACGTCCCGGCTCGCTGGACCAGCAAGGTCTTTGGGCGAGGTCGTCGCCGGGTGGTCGACTGGCTCGATTGGATTCCGCCCGACGCCTGGCATGTCGAGCATGACCTCGCTCACCACTATCACCTCGGTGAACCTGACGACCCCGATGCTCTCGACCGCAACACGGCACCACTGCGAGCTACCGGCATGGGCAAGCGGACCATTCAGGCCATTGTTGCCGCCTTCGCTGGCACCTGGACTCTCACCTACTACGGCCCCCGGACCATCGCCGTGCTGCGACAGCATCGGAAAAAGGAACGGGGCATCAATCTGCCAACCAGTGTGCAGATGTTCGATCCCCGGTCGGACCAGGGGAGAGAAACGTGGCGTCGGGTTGTTGCCCCCAACGGGGCCATTCGATTCGTAGCGCTCCCGCTCCTCTTCTTGCCGTTCGGTCGCCGTCGGGTCCGGAATGCCTTGTTCAACATGTTGCTGGCCGAGCTTCTTCGCAACCTGCACACCTTCCTTGTGATCACGCCGAGTCACACCGCGGCCGACCTCCAGAGGTTTGAAGCACCGGCGGCTGATCGACGTGAGTTCCTGCTCCGCCAGATTGTCGGCAGCGCCAACTATCGGGTTGGCGGCGACGTGTTCGACTTCGCTCACATGTGGCTGAACTACCAGATTGAGCACCATGTTTGGCCCGACCTCAGCATGCTGCAATACCGCCTGGTGCAACCCAAGCTCAAGGCGTTGTGCGAGGAGTACGGCATCCCGTATGTCCAGGAGCCGGTCTGGAAACGACTGCGCCGGACCCTACGGGTGCTAGATGGCACCGACGTGATGCCGGTCGCCCAATCCATGCCCGGCTTTGCCGAGGCAGAGGCCGAGGTGGAACTCCTCGCCAGCTAGCCAGCGGCAGGCGATTGCTAGTACCCAGGTGCTAGAACCCAGTGAAAGCCCACAGGGCCAGAAATGCAATACCACCAAGCGCAAGCATCAACACGAACAACGCGGTAAGGGCTCCCATGAGGTCGACGTCACCGTTTTGGTCGTGGCTCGTTGGGCTGGTGTGGTTGCGATTGTCCATCGGCTGCCTACCCCATTGACTGGTCAATAGCGCTACTACCAGTACATATAGCAGAGACCAATTGCAAGAGGGTTGGCTAGACGCTCGAGGCGATTCGCTGTTTCGCCAATGCCGCGTCGGTCGAGAGGTGGTCGCGCACAACCTCAGCCAACTCTTCAGCTCGGGTGAACAGGAAGAGATGTCCGCCGCCCTTCACCGTGTGCAGCCGTCCCGACGGAAGTTGATGTGCCATCAGCCTGGCATTGGCGATGGGGATGATGGGATCGTCGTCGCCGGCCAAGACCAGGGTGGGATGGGTGACGTTCCGCAGCCACGGCAAGCTGGTCCAGCGACGCAAAGCCGTGAGTTGGTACAGATAGCCGACTTGCGAGGGAGGGTTGGACGAACGCTGCCGAGCGTGCTCGTCAAGAAGGTCCGGGTGTTCGGCTATGACGCCGCCATACAAGGTTGGCGCGACCCTTCGGAGGTAGTCGGGCGAGTAGTACCGCATCGGCGACATGAGAATCGACATCGCAGCCGGCCGACCCGGCACGGAGGTCCAGCCCGGCATGGTGGCGGCCAGCACCAACCGCCGAACCCGGTCGGGGTGACGATGGGTGAGCTCCTGCGCTAGGGCTCCACCCCATGAAAGGCCGAGCACGTCGACCCGCCGGTGTCCGAGTTGATCGATGATTCTGGCTACAACCCCCGCCAGTCGCCGCATGGTTGGCGGGTAGGTCGGGGTCGAGCTGCCGCCGACGCCGGGCGCATCGAAGGTGATGGTCTCTCTATCGGTCAGGTGGGCGCGAAACGGATCGAACAGATCGCCGGTCGCCCCGATGCCGTTGATCAGGAGTAGTGGCCGGCCTGCCCCCCGATTTTCGGTGGTGACGCGAATCGTCAGCCGCCCAATGGTCAACATTCTGGTTTCGGAACGTACGGGGTTCACGACAGCGGACACGGGCCCAGTCTGGACCATGTCCTTCCCTTAGGCGAGAACGTAGGAACCGGGGGCGGCGATTCCGGCGGGGTAGGCCTTGCTACCAAGTGTTTTCGGCGCCACCTTTTGCTTTCCGCCCCGGTCGGCGAGCCAACCAGCCCAGTGGTCCCACCAGCTTCCGGCATGTTGCTCGGCTCCGGCGAGCCATTCATCAGCCTCAAGCGGTTCGTCGCTCCCGATGGCTTCGGCGTTGACGAAGAACCGACCCTTTGGGTTGCCGGAAGGGTTGACCAGCGCCTGAATGTGGCCCTGAGAGCTCAGGACGAATTCCGATTTTCCGCCGAGAAAGTTGACGGTCGAATAACACGCCTTCCATGGGGTGATGTGATCGGTTTCGGCGCCGACGACGTAGGTGTCACACGCAACGTCGCTCAGGCTGATTGGGTGATCGAGAACTTCGACCGCTCCGGGAGTTGCCATGGCATTGGAGACCGCGATGGACAAGAAGTCGGCGTGAAGGCCGGCAGGGAGGTTGGTTGAATCGGTGTTCCAGGCCAAGACATCGAACTCTGGCGGGTTCTTCCCCATCAGGTAGTTGTTGACCCAGTAGTTCCAGATGAGATCGTTCGGACGGAGCCAGGCGAAGAGTTTTCCGAGGTCGTCGCCGGACAGCACGCCCTTTCGTTTGCTCATTCGCCCAACGGTTTCGGCCAGAGCCGGCGACACGAACGTGCCGACGGTGGACGGCACTTCCCAGTCGAGCACCGTGACGAGGAATGTGGCGGAGTGGATACGGGAATCGTCGTTGGCGGCGAGGTAACCCAAGAGCGAGGTTGCGGTGATTCCTCCCGCGCATACGCCGAGGAGGTTGAGATCCTTCGATTTCGAGATCTCGAGGGCGGCATCGGTTGCCTCGAGAACGGCGGTGACGTAGGCATCGAGGTCCCATTCTCGATGTTCGGGTTGCGCGTTTCGCCAGCTGATGCAGAAGACCTGCTGTCCGCTTTCGACGAGATGCTGAATCAGGCTTCGCTCAGGAGCAAGATCAAGGATGTAGTACTTGTTGATTTGTGGGGGCATGACAAAAACCGGTCGCCCGTAGACCTTGTCGGTCTTGGGTGTGTACTGAATCAACTCGAGCACCGGGTTGGAAAACACCACCGAGCCTTCGGTGGCGGCGATGGTCTCGCCGGGCACGAACGGCCGGGTATCGACCATCGATGGCATGCCACCGTTGTGTCGCACATCATGAGCCGCATGTCGCAGCCCGTCGACCAGGCTCTTGCCCTTTGTCTTGCGGGCCTGCTTGAGGGCGGCCGGATTGCCCAGAAGGTGGTTGCTCGGTGCCAGCGCGCTGCGAGCGATGTTGGTCACGAAGTCTGCTCGGAGACGGGTCTTCTGATCGAGGTCCAGATCGTCGAGCAGGTCACCGACTGCGTGATCTCCGGCGAGGTACGTCTGGGCCAGGCGTCGATAGAGCGGGTTGGATTCGAAGGTTTCGTCGCTGAACCGCCGGTCTTTGGAGGGGTCGACGTCGGTGGTGCCAGCTGCAATCTTGAGCAGTTCGCCCGATAGGCCGAGGGTCTGGCGGGCTATGGCTCTGGGTTGGGTCACGATCGCTCGGCCCAGTTTTCCAGCACTCGCTGCCGCTTTGGTCGGATTCATGCCAACGGGTATCGCCGACGTCAATGCCTCGATGGTGGCTTCCAGAATCTCCAGATCTGCTTCCAGGACGAGCTCGGACTCTTTGGTTGCTGGCATTGTGGGTTCCTCTGTGGCGGGGCGGCGGTGCTTGCCGAATGTCGTTCTTGCCGAATACTGACGAAGTCAAGCAATTTTGAATGGCAACGTCAATAGTGATGGGTGTGATACTTGTCATCCTTGATGAACATCGCTACAACTGGGTTAATGGCGAGTGAAGTCACTGATTCTCAACCGGAAGAACGTGGGTATCCCCGAAAGCGGGCCCGAACCCGACGGCAGTTGGTGACCGCTGGCATGGATGTACTCGCCCGTCGAGGTCCCGACGGAGCGACGGTCGGCGAGATCGCAGGAGAGGCCGGCGTCTCGACCGGCACCTTCTATAACCACTTCCCATCGCTGATCGACTTGGTCGAGACAATCACCGACGATCTCCATTCTCGGGTTGAGATCGCTTCCATCACTCTCGAGTCAATCGACAACGACCCAGCGACCAGGGTCGCCATCGGTACCAAGCAGTTGCTGGCGCTGGTCGACGACGATGCGTCGGCGGCAGCCGCCTTTGTCTCGCTCCTTGCCACCATCCCGACCTTCCGATCGCGAATCAGGTCGGTCATCCATCGCGTTGTCTGCAGCGGAGTCGATTCGAAGAGTTTTCAGGTAACGGATGCTGCGGCGGCAACGGACGCTGTGCTTGGGTCAGTGGTGCAGTGGATTAGGTCCGATCTGGCTCGGGAATCTGAAGGGGTCACAGCTATCGACCGTGCCGAGCTGACTTTGCGAATGCTTGGCATGTCCCAACGTGACGCGGCGAAAGCCCTTCGCTCGGCCTTCGATCGTGCTGAGGCGAACTAGTTCTTTCTAGGTCCAGCTGATTCTTTGTTGCAGCGGTTGGGTAGAACACCGGCATGGCAACAACGACGACAGTCGACTTCGACCGAGAGACCGTCGACGTGAAATCGGGCCGGCTCGGACGGCTCCGGATCTTCAACGCTGTCATGGGCGTGTTCCATCTGATCTCGGGAGCCCTCATGGTGGCTCTTGGCAATGACTTCGAGCTTGAAGTCAGCAGCTTCGCTCTCAACGGCCCGCCGGGAACGCCGCTTTCCGATGGAACCCTGTCCGGGGTGTTCGGTGTTCCTCTGGCGGCGGCAACAGCCGCCTTCCTTTTCCTCTCCGCCTTCTTTCACTTCTTGATTGCCACGGTGGGCTTCGGCTTCTACCGCCGTGAGCTGAGCCGGGGCCGGAATCGGTTTCGGTGGGTCGAGTACTCACTGTCGTCGACCCTCATGCTGATTTTGATTGCGCTTGTCACCGGCATCACCGATCTGGCCGCCCTCGTCGCCTTGGCCTTCACCAACGTGTCGATGATTCTCTTTGGTTGGATCATGGAGATGGTGAACTCGTCGGACCGGCGGACGTGGTGGACGCCCTTCTGGTTCGGTTGTGTCGCCGGTATTGGTCCCTGGGCCGCTATAGCCGCTTACCTCTTCGTGAACGTTTCTCGCGAGGGCGGTCAGGGTCCTCCCGGCTTTGTCTACGGCATTATCTTCAGCATCTTTTTCTTCTTCAACACCTTCGCCATTAACCAGTGGCTTCAGTACAAGGGTGTTGGCCGGTGGAGCGACTATCTGTACGGCGAGAAGGTGTACATCACGCTCAGTCTGGTGGCCAAGAGCGTGTTGGCCTGGCAGATCTTCGCCAACACACTCATCTAGCCAACGCACTCATCTAATCGACAGGCGGTTTCCGAGCGGCCAGTTCAGCCGGTGCCAGTTCGTCAACGATGAGGTGATCGTTGTCTGCTGTTCGATGAACAGCGCGGAAGAGAAGGTGCACGCCTACCGGGAGCGTGAGGACCATCGCAACGCTCGCAATCAGCAAAGAGGCCGAACCGGCAACACCCAACTCAATGCCAGCACCGATGGCCGCAATGAGAAACGCAACCGGGCTTGCTTTGCCTGCAGCATGCAGTCGGGCGTAGGTGGTCGAGAATCGGAGAACCCCGATCCCGGCAAGCACCGCGACGACCCCGCCCGTAACCATGAGGGCCGATGCCAACGTACTCATGAGTCACTCATGGGTGCGCGGCTGGCCGGTTCTTGATGTAGCTCCAGAAACTTGCTGGCCGCCACCGTTGCGGTGAAACCGATGATGGCCAGGACGATGAGGAGTACCAGATAGGTGGTGTCGTTTCGCCGAGCAGCATCGACGGCTATGGCTCCCATCAGACAGATCAACGTGACATCCAAGGCCATGATGCGGTCAGCCAGACCCGGTCCTCTGAGCAGACGAACAGTCGAGCACAGGGCAGCGAAAGTGAAACAGCAGATGGCGACAATCATGCGATGGCCTTCCTGGTCGTCGGCAGTGCCTCACATGCCAGCTCGGCAAGTTGATGGACGTGGGCAACTGTCTCGTCTCGGCGCTTGTCGTGAAGCAGGTGGAGGTACATGGTGCCTGTCTCGGGGTCGGCATCGACCACCGCAGTTCCCGGCGTGAGAGTGACCGCGATGACCAGGAGCAGGAGGTGGTCCTTGGTCGGGACCGAGACCTCGACCGCAACGATTGACTCGTCGGTGCTGTCAACCGGGGTGATGATCTCGGCCGCCACGTTGACGGTGGACTTCACCAGATCGACGGCGACGACACCGACCAGGCGAAGTAGGGGCCAGAGCCGGATTCCGCCCGTGCCAGGAGTGCCGACGCCCGATGCATTGATGGCTACCGCAATCGCCGCGCCGCTCAGCACGTTGGCGATCGAGATGTTTCCCCACAGGCCGCACCAAACAAGGGTGAGGGCGGCGATGGTGGCCAGTCGGCGCAGCTTGAAGAAGTTGCTCACGATCCAACCGCCTCGATGTAGGTGGCAGGGTTGTGAAGGTCGGCCGCGGCGCGCTGGCTCAGCTCGAAGACCGTGCCGGCGAAGAACGAGATGGCAAGGGTGCCAACTACCGCCATGCCGGTCGCAAACACCATGGCTCGGCGATTCCCAACGGTCTCCACCGAGCCCTGACCGGTTGAAACCGCCGACTGTTCCCCCCAAAACACGCCAAGCCAGATCTTGGTCATCGACAGCAGCGTGAGTGCACCGGCGGCCAGCGCCGCCACGACGGCGATGATGACGGCAACCGAGGATGTTTCGGCCATGCCCGCGCCGATCACCGAGAACTTGGCCACAAAACCGGAGAACGGTGGCATGCCGGCCAGGCTCAGGGCAGGAATGGCAAAGAACGCAGCGATGAGTGGCCGACGACTGGCGAGCCCACCGGTGGAGGCCAGCGCACTGGTGCCCTGCTCGTTCTCGATGAGCCCACCCACCAGGAAGAGAACCGTTTTGACTGGCATGTGGTGCACCAAGAAGAGGATGGCGGCGGTGGTTCCGACCTCGGTGAACAGTCCGAGTCCCATCAGCATGTAACCGATTTGGCTGACGATGTGGAACGACAGAATGCGTTTGACGTCGCTCTGGGCCAGAGCACCGAGAGCGCCGACGACCATGGTGAACGCCGCCAGGACCAGCATGATCGGACCGAGCTCGTCCATGCCAGCCAGATTGTGAAACCGGATCATGGCGTAGATGCCGACCTTGGTGAGAAGGCCGGCGAACACCGCGGTGATGGTGGTCGGCGCGGTGGGGTAGGAGTCGGGCAGCCAAGAGAACAGGGGAAAGATGGCGGCTTTGGTCCCGAAGACAACGAGGAACCAGGCACCGATGCCCAACCGGACACCGTCGGGGAGTTCGGCGATGCGCTGCGACGCCAGCGCGATGTTGACGGTGCCAGTTGCGGCGTACACCAACGCCAGGCCAATGAGGAACAGCGTGGAGGCAAGAAGATTCATGACCACGTACGTCATGCCGGATCGGATCTGGTCCCGCTGACCCTGGTGGGTGAGCAACACATAGCTCGAGACCAGGATCATTTCGAAGGCAACGAACAGAGTGAACAGGTCGCCGGTGAGGAAGGCCAGCGAGACGCCGGAGGTGAGAACGCAAAGCAGTGGTCCGGCCAGTTCTGGGTTGGCGCCCCACGCGGTACGGCGTTGTCCGATGGCGAAGATTTCGACAACGACGATGATGGTGAGAGCCACCGGCAAAACCAGTGTGGCGAAGAGGTCTGCTACCAAGACGATGCCGAGTTCGGGACTCCAGTTGCCGACCCGGACCACATGGGTTCCCGTGTCGGCAACCTTGACCAGCAACGCCACAGCCGATGCTGCGGCGGCGACCAAGCCAACGACGGTGATGCCATCGCGGAGCGGCGAGTTGGCTCGAACCGCAAGCCCGGCTGCCGCGCAGAACAGCGGGGCCAGGATGGTGGCTGCGACCAGGGCACTCATTGGTCGGTCTCGATGTTCTGTCCGCTGGCGATGCGGCCGTCCTCGAGGTCGTCTTCGACCAGATCATCACCGGAGAGCAACTGTTGACGTCCGGCCAGGGCAAGAAGGAAGAGCGTGAGACCGAAGGAGATCACGATGGCGGTGAGCGCCAGGGCCTGGGGAACCGGGTTGGACGTTTCGCTGGCCTTGCCGGCTATCGGTGCCGTACCTGGAGGACCACCGGCGATCAGAAGCGAGAGAACAGCTGCGTGTCCGAGCAGAGAGAAGCCGAGAATGATCCGGCTCAACGATCGTGCTGTGATGAGATACAGCCCGGTTGAGGTGAGGCCCCCAACGGTCAGTAGAAGCGCCATGCTCATGGCGCTTCTGTCGCGGTTGGGTCGGAGGTCGAGAGCCCATCGAGGAGAGCAATGACCAAACCGACCACGATGATGGTGACGCCAACATCGAAGAGCAAGGCGCTTCCCGACTTCACCGTGCCGAGGATTGGAAGATCGACCGAGAACACCTGTTGGTCAAGCAACGTGCCTCCCCACAGCAGGGGAGCGGCAGCGATTCCGGCCACGATGGCCACACCGACTGCCAGCAGAACCGGTGCATGGGTCGGACGCTGTAGCCCGGTGACGGTTCGAAGAGTGACAACGGCTCCGAAGACCAGTCCGGCCGCG